>CAYTRD010000045.1:0-17780 GCA_964440255.1 uncultured Ruminococcus sp.
ATTTCTCTGCTTTTCAGAGAAAATGAAGTTCTTGTCGATAATAAAGATATGTAAATACAAAGGCTTGATAACTGCAGAGTTAACAAGCCTTGATTTTATTTAATTGCAGCAAGCAGCTCTTCGGTTTTGTCTGTGCGTTCCCAGGTAAGATCAAGATCGCTTCTGCCTATGTGACCGTATGCTGCAACATTATGATAGATCGGTTTTCTGAGATCAAGATTATCAATTATTGCTGCAGGTCTCAAATCAAATACTTTTGAAACAGCTTCGGATATTTTTTCATCACTTACAGTTCCCGTTGAATATGTATCGACAAGAACAGAAACAGGTTTTGCTACACCAATGGCATATGCAAGCTCAACCTGACAACGCTTTGCAAGACCTGCTGCTACAATATTTTTTGCAACGTGTCTTGCGGCGTAGGCAGCCGAACGGTCAACCTTTGTAGGGTCCTTACCTGAAAAGGCTCCACCGCCGTGACAGGCATAGCCGCCATAAGTGTCTACGATTATTTTTCTGCCTGTAAGCCCACTGTCTCCGACAGGGCCGCCTGTAACGAAACGTCCCGTGGGATTGATAAAATATTTTGTGTTTTCATCAAGAAGAGAGGAGTCAATGGTGGGAAGTATGACCTTCTCAATCATATCTTTTCTTATTGTTTCGAGGTCAACATATTCCTTGTGTTGCGTTGAAATGACGACAGTATCAACTCTTACGGGCTTGTCGTCATCATATTCAATCGTGACCTGTGTTTTTCCGTCAGGACGAAGATAATCTAATGTACCGTCCTTACGAACATCTGAAAGCTTCTTTGCAAGCTTATGTGCAAGTGTTATGGGCATAGGCATAAGCTCAGGAGTTTCATCACAAGCATATCCGAACATCATACCCTGATCACCTGCACCGTGAAGATTATAACTGTCATCTTCACCGTTTTTGAGCTCAAGGGATTTGCTGACACCCATATCAATATCGGGGGACTGCTTGTCAAGTGTAGTGAGAACTGCACAGGAATTACCGTCAAAGCCGGCATCAGGAGAATTGAAGCCTGTATCACAAATAGCTTTTCTTACAATTGCGGGAATATCTATGTTAGCCTTAGTTGTAACTTCACCCATAACAAGAGCCATACCTGTGGTACAGATGCTTTCACATGCAACTCTTGAAAAGGGGTCTTGTTCAAGAAGTGCATCAAGTACTGCGTCAGAAATCTGATCGCATACCTTATCAGGATGTCCTTCTGTAACAGATTCAGATGTAAAAAAGTGTTTTGCCATTATTTAAACCTCCAAAAAAAAGCCTCACAGGCTTACCCGTGAGGATGAATATACCTTATCTCTCGGTTAAACCGCGGAATTAGCACCTTGCAAAAGCAGGTTGCCGGGCTTCGCAGGGCCGGTCCCTCAGCCACTCTTCATAAGGGTTATGAATATGAATAAATTATATTACATTATCTTGTAAATGTCAACAGATTATTTGCTTATTTTTTGTTCAACATGTTGGATTTTGTCAGAATTTCTTTTAAAGGTCGATACAATAATATAACAATTACGGAATTGATGATGCCTTTGAGAAAATTAAAAGGGACAATTGCAGGAAGCATAAGCTGAAGTACGGCATCAACTGTTGTATTGAGATAAAGAGGGGTGAAAATGAGATTAAGAGGAATCATAATCAGTGTAAGAGCAAGCGTTGATACAATGACGCCTGTTAAAAGGTGAGCGGTATTATCCTTTTTTCTTGTAAAAAGCTTCAGAATAAGTACATATGCTCCTGTAGAAAGCACATGCATAACAAATCCCTGCCAGCTACTGGCAGCACTTACGGTAAGCGATTGGATGAGAGATACAAAAATAAGAACAAAAGCACCTGCCGGTGTTCCTAAAAACAGGGTAGAAATTATTACGGGAATATCACCCATATCGTATTCAAGGAACTTAGCACCGGGAAGAAGACTGAATCTGACAACGAACATAAAAACAACGCTTAATGCAGCCATCATTGCTGTAATAACAAGCTTTGTTACATTATTTTTTATTTCATTTTTCATAAAAAAACACCTCGAAATAAATTTCGGGGCGAAAATTACAGGTATTCTTTACTTCTTTCATCCGGACTGTACCGTCGGTTCCGGAATTTCACCGGATCAGCCTGTTCGGCTCGCGGACTTTACCGCCGGTGGGGAATTGCACCCCGCCCCGAAGTATCAATTTAATTATAGCATGTACTATTGATTTGTCAAGCGATATCTTATATAATTGTTACAGTAATATGTGGGAGTGAATAATATGGCGGGAAAAAAGAATTCAAAGCTTAAACTTTTATATCTTAAGGATATTTTTGAAAAATATTCCGATGATGAGCATATTTTGAATTCTATTGATATTACTGAGTATTTAGCAGAATATGGTATTGAATGTGAAAGAAAATCAATTTATAAGGATATAGATATATTAATTGAATATGGGTTGGATATAATTAAAACGACAAAACCTAAAAACGGTTATTTTCTCGCATCACGTGATTTTGAAATTGCAGAGCTCAGACTTTTGAATGATGCTGTTCAGTCAGCTTGTTTTATATCAAAGAAAAAGACGGTCAGACTTCTTGAGAAAACCGATGATTTGCTGAGTACATATCAGGCTGCAAGACTAAAGACACAGGTTTTTATTGATAAAAGAAATAAATGTACCAACGAAGAAATATTTTACAGTATTGATGCTCTTGACAGTGCAATTAAGGCTGAAAAGAAGATAAGACTTCGCTACTGTCGCAGAAAGCTTGATGAGAAATTTGCCGCAACAAGTGAATATAAGGAATTTATACTAAGTCCTTATGCTCTTGTATGGTCAAATGACCATTATTATCTTATTGCAAATAATGAAAAATATGATAATCTGATGAATCTGCGGATTGACAGAATAAAAAAGGTTGAAATTCTTGAAGAAAACAGAAGGCATTTTTCAGAGGTATGTGAATATAGGACCACATTTGATACTGCTGATTATGTATCAAAAACATTTAATATGTTTAGCGGAAAACCTGAAATGACTCAACTGAAATGCAGAATTGATATCCTTGAAGAAATGCTTGACAGATTCGGCGAAAAGGTTTCAATTAAAAAGGGTGAGGAAGGCTGGTTTTATGTTCACGATGAATTGTATGTCAATGAAGGTCTTGCTTCCTGGGTAATGCAATTCGGTGATAAGATAGAAGTAATCTATCCCGAATCGTTGAAAAAAATGATTATCGGTAAAGCGGAAGCAATAAGAAATATGTATAATTTATAAGACGGTGATAGCTTGGTTTATAAAATAATGAGCATAAAAGAGCTGACAGGCGAGCTTGCCTCTCAGTACATACCATTGATTACGGCAGCTAAACGTAACAGGATTCTCTCAATTGAAGATCCGTATAATGCCGCACAGGCACTGTTATGCGAAATTCTTGCACGGCAATGTCTTTCTCAGCTTTGTGATGCCCCTGAATTTTCCTTTCAACTGCTGTTGAATCCTGATTCAAAAAGTATAGTTTCTAATTTTAACGCTGAAATTTCTTTGTCAACATCAGGTGAATATGTTGCTTGCTGTGCGTCGTATAATTTTGTCGGAATAGGTATTGCTGAGTCGAAGCCTTTTACTTTTAAGCAGGCTCAGGAAATATTTTCTGATGCAGAGATAAGGATGCTCTATTCCGATTCAAAGTATTCTTTCTCGGAACTTGTAAATCAGCCTTATTGCGATGAAGTGAATGTTAAAAACAGATTTGCCGTATTAAATTCACTTAAAGATGCTCACTTTTATTCGACCGGCAGAGGAATTAGAGCAGATAAGAGAAAAGTAACATTTGAAATAAAGAACAATGAAATACTTTGTTCGGACAGAAACTGTATAATTAAGAAATCAACATTTTTATCTGATAAAAATGTTGCACTGTCAATTATAGAGAGGTGTAAACATGAATGAATTTTTAATCGGTAGGAATTCTTTTTTATTAAACGGCGAGCCCATTCGGATCGTTGCAGGTGCAATGCATTATTTTCGTGTGCCAAGGGAATACTGGCGTGACAGATTGCTTAAGATCAAGGCCTGTGGTTTTAATACTGTAGAGACTTATACAGCCTGGAATCTTCATGAGACTGAAGAGGGAAAATTTGATTTTTCAGATAATCTTGACCTGAAAGCGTATCTTGATTTAATAAATGAACTCGGAATGTTTGCGATTGTACGTCCGGGTCCATATATTTGTTCTGAGTGGGAGTTTGGAGGCTTACCCTGGTGGCTTCTCAAATATGACGGGATTGAATTGCGCTGTATGAATGATATTTATCTCAGTAAGGTTGATGCTTATTTTGATAAGATAATTCCAGTAATTGCTTCGTGTCAGCTTGAAAACGGCGGAAGTGTTATTATGGTGCAGGTTGAAAATGAATATGGCAGCTACGGTGATGACAGTGAATACATGAGATATCTTGCTGCAGGTCTTCGTTCAAGAGGAATAACTGCAGAATTGTTTACTTCTGATGGTGATTGCGATATGATGCTTACGGGAGGTACTGTCAGCGAGATCTTCAAAACCGTAAACTTTGGTTCTGATGCAAAAAGAGCATTTGCCAATTTAAGAAAATTTCAACCTGAAGGACCGTTGATGTGTACTGAATTCTGGAACGGCTGGTTTGACCATTGGGGTGAAAAACATCATAAGCGTGATGCTGATGATGCAGCCAAGGCATTTCGTGAAATACTTGAGAGTAATGCCAGTGTATCCGTTTATATGATGCACGGCGGAACTAACTTCGGTTTTATGAACGGTGCCAACTGCACAGATAAAGAATACCAGCCCACAGTTAACAGCTACGATGATGATGCTCCGATAAATGAATACGGTGGTTTGACACCGAAATATTATGCATTTAAGAATGTGCTTGCTGATTTTGGCTTTTCTTCGGATATTGATGTTTTTCAGCCGAAGCCGGTTGCATATTCAAGCGTAAAGCTAAACGAATATACCGGCTTGTTTGAAAATATCGCTTTGCTTTCAGAAAAAATTTCTACGGTAACACCTTTGCCGATGGAGAAGCTTGGTCAGGGATACGGATACATACTGTATGAAACATATATCAGGGGACCAAGAGAGACAGGTGAGCTAATATTAGATGTTCATGACAGGGCATATGTATATGTAAATGATGAATTTAAGGGAATCGTTTACAGAAATGATAAAAAGAATAAGATCAGACTTTCAGTTCCGAGCGAAGGCGTAAAGCTTTCTATTCTTGCAGAAAATATGGGCAGAATTAATTACGGTGTTTATCTTGATGATAAGAAAGGTATTGTATCACCTGTCAGGTTAGGTCAACAGTATATTTATCATTGGGATTGTTATCCGTTGCCATTGTGTAATATTGAAGAACTGCATTTTGAACGAAAGCTTAAACCCAAATTCTGTGAAAAACCTGTTTTTCTCCGCGGAATTCTAAATATTGAAGGCGAAGTTAATGATACTTTTATAAAGCCTGATAGCTTTAAAAAAGGTTTGATATGGATAAATGGTAAATTACTTTCCAGATATTGGGATAAGGGTCCGCAGCAAACATTATACCTTCCGGCTCCTTGGCTGAAGGAAGGGGTTAATGAAATTGTCATTCTTGAGTTTGAAGGGTTTAAAAAACCGGTACTAAATTTTTCGAATTCTCCCGTGCTTGATAAAAGATAAAAAATAGGAGAGAGCACTTATGTGCTCTCTCTCAATTTTTTAGCGGATTACAAATTAGGCTTCAATTTCTGTGTCAATAACAAGAGTTGTTTCTTCTTCTTCGCCTTTAAGAGAAAGAACAAGTCCCTTGATGGTCTTAATAAGATACATAATAAAGTCATAAATCTTATTAACGAAATCCATAATAATACCCTCCTGTGTTTGTTTTACGCAAATTGTTTAAATAATTAGTTTTTCTTGTCGTTTTCAGCTCTGATAGAAGCTACGAGATCCTGAATTGTTTTAATAAACTGTTGAATAATGTCTACGATTTTGTTGATGATTTCCATAATTGTGCCTCCTTGTAAATATTTTTCAATTATAATGATAACATAATGATAAAATAAATTCAATTGTTTTTTTAAATTAATTGGTTATTTGCAAAAAAAATATTTACCAGCTATAATTTCTGAGTTTACCTTCACAGAGAAGCTCCGGAAAGCTCCATTGTCTCAGAACCTCATAAGCACCTATTGCAACGGCATTGGATAGATTCAGACTTCTTGCGTCAGAAATCATTGGAATTCTGACAGTATTGTCGGGATTATTACGGAGCAGTTCCTCGGGAAGACCTGCTGTTTCTTTGCCGAAGACAATATATGTTTTTTCAGGGTATGTAACCTGTGTGTGGTTATACTTTGCTTTTGTTGAGAAATAAAAGAAATTACCATCAGGATTTTTTTCAAAGAAATCATCAATTGATGAATAATAGTTGATATCAAGAAGATACCAATAGTCAAGTCCGGCTCTTTTGAGCTTTTTGTCATCAATCTTAAAGCCCATAGGTTCAACAAGATGCAATCGTGCACCTGTCGCAGCACAAGTTCTTGCAATATTCCCTGTATTTTGAGGAATTTCCGGTTCAATGAGTACAATGTTAAGTTCGTTCATATGTTTTCTGCTTTCTTGTATTTTGTACATTATAGCATAATTATTTTTTAAAGTAAAATAAATTATATAAATTTGTTAATACTACTTTTGGAGGTGAAGTAAATGAATACTTCTAAAAATGATATGATGAAATATATTGGTGCAGCTGCGGCAATCGGCGGAACGATGCTTCTCGGTTCGGGAATTGTAAGTGGCAGCAAGTCAATGAAGAAGAAAATGAAAAAGACTGCAAATAAAGCACTTAACACCGTTGATGAAATTATAAGCGGTATGCAGAGTATCGTAAAGTAAATATTGCAGGTGCGGAATTCTTAATTTTTATAGAATTCCGCGATATTTTGTTGATAATTTTTATGTTTATGTTATACTGAAAGAGGTGATTTAATGAAAAAAATAATTATACCGATTATTATATTTTGCATCAGTCTGATGTTGGGTTCATGCTCCGGGGGGAAATCGGAGATCACAACAGATAATAATATTAATGCTGATTCTGAAGCAAGCACTGATTCTGATATTGCTACTACAATTCCTCCTGCACAGGGACTTGAAAATGATGATGAACAGGTTTTACAGGAGATTCCGGGTAATACTTTATCCGCTTTGAGATGCTTTTATGGAGAAAGAACAGATACTGATAAAACCTTTACGGGACTTGAGCCTCTCGATAAAATTGAATTCAGTCTTTCAGATATGTATAATAACAAGGGTAAATCTACAAATATGCTTTCTCACAGTTACGGTGTTGCTTCCGAAGAACAACCTCATTCCATAAGTGTACAGAATCAGCAGTTTTTTGATGAGAATGGTTATGATGCCGTTTGTTATGATTCCAAAACCGATGAAAAGGTTTTATATCTCACATTTGATTGCGGATATGAAAACGGATATACCTCAAAAATTCTTGATGTTCTTAAAGAAAAAAATGTGTCAGCAGCATTCTTTTGTACTTTGCCGCAGATTCGTGATAATCAGGAATTGATAGCAAGAATGATAAATGAAGGACATATTGTTGGAAATCATAGCGTTACTCATCCCGATTTTTCAACTCTTTCACGACAGGAAATTATTGATGAGATAAAAGGATTTGATGATTATCTGCGTGAAAATTTCGGTTATTCCTCATTATATTTCAGATATCCGCAGGGTAAATATTCGGAAAATGCCCTTGATGCAGTAAATGAATTGGGATATAAATGTATATTCTGGTCGCTTGCCTATGCTGATTGGGACCTTAATGACCAAAAAGGTGCTTCTTATGCATACGAAACCGTAATGTCAAGACTTCATCCCGGTGCTGTTATGCTTTTACATTCCGTTTCACCGGATAATGCAAATGCACTTTCGGATATAATTGATTCTGCGATTTCAAAGGGGTATGTTTTTAAGTCTCTTGAAGAATTGGATTGAATGTACGGACCGTAAATTTGCGGTCCGTCTCATTTTTACTATTTACTTAGTTTTAATATTATGCTAAAATTAGGTATATTATATTGACAGGTGATAAAATGAGATTAGAAGAGATTGACAGAAACGGTACTTTGCAAGGATATGTCCTTGTGAAAAATTGTGACAAGAAATCGGCAAAGAATGGCTCAACATATCTTGATTTGATTATTTCTGACGGTGAAAGTGATGTCGTTGCCAAGATATGGGACTTTAAAGGAACGGCAGAAGAACAGCCCGCCGTCGGTACTATTATTCTTGTAAGAGGTTCTTTAAGTCTTTATAACAATCAACCTCAGTTCAAGATAGACAGATATCGTCAGCTCAATGAAAAGGATACTGTAGATATAAGAGATTTTGTACCCTCTGCTCCTGATAAGGGGACAGAGATGTTTGATGAAATCATTAAAATTGTTGATAATTTCAATGATGAAGAATTGAAAAAGCTGACTAATGCAGTTCTTGATGAATTTAAGGAGCGTATTTTAGAGCTTCCTGCTGCATTTAAATTGCACCATGCAATAATCAGCGGACTTTTAATGCATACTCTGACGCTTTGCAGACTTGCACAGGTAATTTCACCTATATATCCGTCTATAGATACAGAGCTTCTGCTCACGGGTGCCATTCTTCACGATATTGCAAAGTGCGAGGAGTTTTCGCTGGCTCCGACAGGGCTTGTTGAGGGCTATACTGTTAAAGGAACTCTTATCGGTCATCTTGTATCAGGTGCTATGATAATTTCTGAAATCGGTAAAAAGGCAGGAGTTTCTGAAAACACCCTGATGCTTGTTGAACATATGCTTATTTCTCATCACGGAAACCCTGAATACGGTGCTGCTGTAAGACCGTTATTTCTTGAAGCTGAAGTGCTTTCCGCGTTAGATACCTTTGATGCTAATCTTTACGAAATAGAAGATGCATTGAAGAGTATTGAGGTTGGTAGCTTTACTAACCGTATGTGGGCACTTGAGGACAGAAAGTTCTATAATCACGGCAGAAAAGAAATTGTAACAGATGTTCGCATTGTTTCAGAAAAAAATAACAGTGACAAAGATGCTGAATGATTCAGAGGGGGCAAGCAGATGCTACATAGAAACCATGAGGTTACAAAAATTCAGAGACTTCTTACCAAGGACGGCTCGCTCAGAGAACCCGGTTGGTCAAGAAAGCTTTATCAGATATATGACAGAAATGATATAAAAGCACCGTCTTTCCGAATTAAAGAATGGGATTATTATCTTATTTTGTCGGATTCTTTTGGTGTTGCACTTACTGTTTCTGATGACGGATACATAGGACTTCAGTCTGCAAGCTTACTGCTTTTTGGTGATGAGCCGTGGGAGCATACTGAAACTATACTCAATTTTTTCCCGATGGGTAAGCTTAAAATGCCATCGTCAACAGATGTAGGCGATGTGTGCTATCGTGATAAGCGTCTTAATATATCTTATGTCAAAAATGAAAATTCACGTCATCTTATTTGTGATTTTAAAAAATTCTGTGACGGTAAAGATTTTTATTGCGATATAATTCTTGATGAACCGGATATGGATTCACTTGTTATTGCAACACCTTGGAAAGAGGACAAGAAGGCATTCTATTATAACAGAAAAATCAATTGTATGAGAGCATCGGGAAAGGCTTGCTTCGACGGTAAGGAATATGTATTCAACCCTGAAACAGATTTTGGTACCCTTGATTGGGGCAGAGGCGTCTGGACCTATGATAATACCTGGTATTGGGGTTCAGGTAACGGTATTATAAACGGAAAGCCGTTCGGCTTCAATATCGGATACGGATTCGGAGATACGACAGCGGCAACCGAAAATATAATTTTTTACGACGGTGTCGGTCATAAATTTGATGATATCAGTTTTAATATACCGCTTGATTCTGACGGAAAAAGGGATTATATGAAGCCTTGGAGCTTCACTTCATCAGACGGAAGATTTGAAGCTGATTTCATCCCTGTGCTTGACAGAGCTGCAAAAATTGATGTTAAGCTTATTGTGACCGATCAGCATCAGGTTTTTGGCAGAATGACAGGAAAAGCAGTGCTTGACGATGGGACGGTGCTTGAATTTAAGGACCTTCTTTGCTTTGCGGAAGATGTTCATAATAAATATTAATGGAGGATTTATGGAAAACTGGACTGAAATAAAAATAAATGTACCCGTAGAGAGGGTTGATGAAGCAGGTTCCATTGCTTCAATGACAGTTCCTTACGGCATTTATATTGAAGATTACAGCAATCTTGAAGAAGAAGCAATGGAGATTGCAAAAATTGACCTTATTGATGAGGAGCTTCTTGCAAAGGACAGAAGTATCGGAATTGTTCATATATATATTTCTCCCGAGGAAAATCCACAGGAGGCTGTTTCTTTTATAAAAGAGCGTCTTGAAGCTGAAGAAATTGATTATTCAATTGAGCTTGCAAACTGTGCGAGAGAGGATTGGGAGAATAATTGGAAACAGTATTTTAAGCCTATTAATGTTGGCAATAAGCTTTTAATCAGACCAATATGGGTTGATGAGTATGATGCGGGTGACAGAAAAATTCTTAACCTTGAACCCGGTATTGCATTCGGTACGGGTACTCACGAAACTACAAGACTTTGTCTTGAAGCTCTTGAAAGCTATATTGATGATGAAACTCATATGCTTGATGTAGGGTGCGGAAGCGGCATATTAAGTGTGGCAGGTATGCTTCTCGGTGCTGTTGATGTAACAGGTGTTGATATTGATAAGCTGGCAGTAAAGGTTGCTGTTGAAAACGGTAAGCTTAACGGCTTTGAGTATCCCTCATATAATATGATAGTTGGCAATCTTATAGATCGGGTTTCCGGTAAGTTTAGTGTTGTTACTGCAAATATAGTTGCTGATGCGATAATAATGCTTACTCCTGATGTTAAGAAATTTCTTGACGAAGATGCTGTGTATATTGTTTCGGGCATTATTGATATAAGGGAAGATGAAGTTCTTGACTGTCTTGCTCAGAACGGATTTAATATTATAAATCGCCGCACGGAAAACGGTTGGGTTTGTCTTGAGTGTAAGCTTTAATTTCAAATGTGCTTTTTTCAGTCGTAAATTTTATTTACGGCTGATTTTTTTTACCCCATCAATCGACAAAGAATTTGAGTAATATAAGATATAATCTTTATTGATAACGGTGGGGGAGATATCTGTGCAGGTTGTTGTTTATGTTGATTTGCTTGTTATGCTTAATACTGTGATTACACTTTTGATAATTATAATTACGGCTGATATTCTTAAAATTGATTCACATAGAATCAGATATTTATCAGGTGCAATTGCCGGAGGCTTATTTTCTTTGATAATATTATCTCCGTCATTGAATGTATTTCTGACATTAATTATAAGGGCTTTGATTTGCGGTGTAATTGTATTGCTGTCATATAAAGCAGTAAGCATCAGACGATTTTTCAGATGTTATTTTCTGTTTATTATTGTTAGTTTTCTGCTTGCGGGAATTGTGTACGGAGTAGCTTACTTAATAAACAGCAATTCGGTTTATTCAAATAACGGTTATATGTATGTTGATTTCGGAATTTCCGGAATAATATTAATTGTATTAGCTTCCTTTTTGTTTATAAAAACACTCAATAAGAAGGTATTTTCAAAGCAGAAAAATGAACAGATATATGATGTTTGTGTTGAATATAACGGAAATAGAATTGATGTAAAGGCATTGTACGATTCGGGCAACAATCTTGTTGATATTTTTACGGGAAAGCCTGTGATAATAATCGCAGTCAATGAAATTGCATTGTTGCTTGATGTTGATACATTTGAGGGAGTCAATAAGCTTGTTTATGAAAAGGACTGTGCTTTCTTGCCTGAAAAAATCAGATTACTGCCTGTCAGCACCTTAGGTATGCGTGATGTTCTTCCGACATTTACTGCCGATAGGGTTACAGTTGCAGGTGAAGATATACATAGGATAATAAACAAGCCTTGCATTGCGGTCTCTAAAAATTCTTTTAACGATAAAAAATTTACGGCTTTGATTAATGAAGCTGTTATAGGTCAGGTGATATAATTGAACAGACTAAAATTTTTTTTGAAGATAAAAAGCAGGCTGTTGAAAATAAAGAAGGATAAAAATGAGGACAGCTATGACAATTTACTGTTTATTAACAGTTCGCAGGTTTTGCCCCCGCCCCTGACTAAAGAAGAGGAAGAAAAATATTTTATTTTGAAAGAACAGGGAAGTGAAGATGCAAATAATAAGCTTATTGTACATAATTTAAGACTTGTTGTTTATATTGCAAAGAAGTTTGAAAAATCAGGTGTTGCCATTGATGATCTTATTTCAATCGGAACTATCGGACTGATAAAGGCCGTGAAAACATTTTGTCCAACAAAAAATATCAAGCTTGCAACATATGCCAGTCGATGTATAGAGAATGAAGTTCTGATGTATCTGAGAAAAATCGGGCACAGAAAAAGCGAGATTTCTATAGATGAGCCGCTTAATATAGATTGGGATGGAAATGAATTGTTGCTAAGCGATATTTTATCAACAGACGAAGATACCGTAAGTATTGAAATTGAAAATGAGGATATGATACGAGTTCTGATGGAAGCTGTTGACAGATTACCTGAAAGAGAACGCAAAATAATATATCTTCGCTTCGGACTGAAATCCGAAAGGGAATATACACAGAAAGAAGTTGCTGATATGTTAGGCATTTCTCAAAGTTATATATCAAGAATAGAAAAAAAGATTTTAGAGCAATTAAAAAATGAAATGGAAAAGCAACAGATTTATGGGTGATAAAAGCGGGTATCTGAATAACAGATACCTGTTTTTTCATTATCGGAAATTGTTTTCGGTACGGACTATTCGATAACTGTTGACACAGGCGTACAATCAAGCAGTTTTCTTGTAAATATTAAGATTATTTCTCTTGTAAAAATATAATTAATTTGTTATAATAACCTCATTATGGAAAAAGTATTGTAAATTTTATTCAGGTTATATGTTTAATATTTGTTTAAGGAAGTGATTTTAATGTATTATATGTTTCTTGCAGATGGTTTTGAAGAAACAGAGGCACTGGTCACTCTTGATCTTTTAAGACGTGCATCAATTGAAGTAAAGACTGTCGGTATTGGTAATATTTCTGTTCTCGGCACACACGGTATCAGAGTTTTTGCAGATATTGAAGAATGTGATTTTGATATTTCTGACTGTAAAGGTATTATACTTCCCGGCGGTATGCCCGGTACTGAGAATCTGTATTCATCCGATGTTGTATCTGAAGCAGTGGCTTACTGCTGTGATAAAAAGCTTCTTGTCTGTGCTATTTGTGCTGCTCCCATAATTCTTGGCCGTAAGGGGCTTCTTTCCGGTTGTAAAGCTGTTTGCTTTCCGGGCTTTGAAGAAGAGCTTCAAGGGGCAGTAATTACAGATGCTTCCTGTGTTAAATGCGAAAACATAATAACCGCAAAGGGTGCGGGCTGTGTATTTGAGTTTTCTTTTGAAATTATATCTTATATAAAGAACGCTCAGGTTGCATCAGAAATAATTTCAGTTATTCAGCATAAGGGTCTGTGATTTTATATTTAAGGAGGTTTAGTATATGGATGATAAATTGAACAAGAGTAATGATGCATATGATGAATTGCTCAAAAGCTTTTATACAACTATCAATGAGGATGAAAATAAGGATGAAGTAAAGAACCGCGGTGAGGTATATTTTTCTGCTAATGCCCGTACTAAATCTGAAACCTCTGCTCAGAGAACACCTCAGAGAGCTTCTCAGTCTTCACGTAATAATTCGTCTTCTGCAGTAAGAAAAACAAAGACAACATCTGCCGCAGCACCAAAAACACAACAGCAGAAAAAAACTTCTAAAAAAACTACTAAAAAGAAAAAGAGAATGTCAAATTTTCAGAATTCTTTACTTGCTGTTGTTATTGTTGTAATTGTTTTTGTTTCCGCGTTTCTTATAAGAATCCCGATAATGGGTTGCATAAATGATGTTCTTGCAATTGATGTTTCCGATACTGATTTCAGAGTTGTTCTCGAAAGAGATATGGATGCTTATGAAGTAATTGATGAGCTCGGCAAAAAGGACTTGATCAATAATCCTATGTTTTGTAAGTTGTTTGCAAAGATAATGGGACTTGATGTGAGAACTGATGCTTCCGGTAATGAGAAGCCCATTGTTTTTTCCGCAGGTACATATTTTCTCAACTCTGCTATGGGTGTAGAGGGAATGCTTCTTGAAATACGCTCAAACGGTGTTGTCTCAAATACTGTTAAGGTCACATTCCCTGAAGGCTTTACTGTTGAACAGATCGTTGAAAAGCTTGATGACAGCGGTGTTTGTTCTGCAGATTCTCTTTATAAGGCTATGGCCAGTGATGAGATTTTTGAAAAATATGAATTTTTGTCATCAGTAACTGACATACAATTGAGATACAGAGCTCTTGAAGGATATCTTTATCCCGATACTTATGAGTTCTATATAGGTGAATCTCCCACGAGTGTTCTCGAAAGATTCCTTAATAACTTTGAGGATAAGTGGTCTGAAACCTATGCTGCGAGAGCAAAAGAACTCGGTTATACGGTTGATGAAATTTTGACTGTTGCATCAATTCTTGAAAAAGAAGCTTATGATGCGGAGCAGATGCCGATTATTGCATCTGTAATTTATAACAGACTTGAATCCTCTTCATTCCCGTTTATTAACTGTGATTCAACTGCAAAGTATATTGAAAACTTTAAGGATAAGCTTGAAGCATCGGGACAATATTCTGAATATATGAAGGTTTATGATACATATCAGAAGACAGGTCTTCCCATAGGTGCAATATGTTGTCCTGGAGCAGATGCTATTCATTCGGCACTGTATCCTGATTCAAATGACTATTATTATTTCCTTCATGACAGCGAAGGTAAGATATATCTTGCTCATACAGCAGATGAGCATCAGAGCAATATGCAGTATTTAAACTGAGTTTTTTTACAATTTATTAAAAATATGTTATTGTACAGAATGATAAAATGTAGTACAATTTACAAAACATAATTGAGAAAGGGTTGTTGTTATGAAGGTATTTATGATTGGCGGCACAGGTCTTCTCGGCTGTGAAGCTGCAAGAATTTTTATTGAAAGAGGTCATCAAGTTAAGAGTGTTGCTCTTCCTCCTCTTCCCGAAGGTGCTCCCATCCCCGAAGAAATGGAGCTTGAATTCTGCAATATCTATGAAAAGACTGATGAAGAAATAAAGGCAATGCTTGAAGGTTACGATTGCTTTGTTTTTGCTGCAGGTATTGATGAAAGAGTTGAATTTCCGGCACCCGTATATGATGCATATTATAAGTATAATATTGCTCCTCTCAAGAGAATTCTTCCTCTTTGCAAGGAAGTCGGTATGAAAAATGCTGTTATTCTCGGCTCATACTTCTCCTATGCCGCAAAGCAGTATCCTGAAATGAAGCTTACTGAAAAGCATCCTTATATCAGAAGCCGCATAGATCAGGAAAATGTTGCGTTCTCATTTGCTGATGACAATTTTGATGTTGCAGTTCTTGAGCTTCCTTATATTTTCGGTACTCAGCCCGGCAGAAAGCCCGTTTGGGTCATTCTTATTGAGCAGATCAAGATGATGGACAAGCTTCCTTGTACAATGTATCCCGCAGGCGGTACAGCTATGCTTACAGTCCGTCAGGTGGGTGAAGTTATCGTCGGTGCTGCTGAAAAGTCAAAGGGTGCAACTGCTTGGCCTATCAGTATGTATAATATGGATTGGAAGAAATTCCTTAAGATAGTTTATGCGGCACGCGGTATGGGTAACAACAGAAAGATTATCAGTATTCCTCCTTGGATGATGCGTATGGGACTTGGCGGTGTCAAGAAAGAGTATGCAGAAAAGGGTATTGAAAGCGGTATTGATGTTGACGGTCTTGCAGATATTATGGATATCAATCTTTTCATCGACAGAAAATATAGTATTGAACTCGGTGCAACAGAGGATGATATAGAAGCTGCTATCACCGATTCAATCAAGGTAAGCCAGGCTGTTTACGACGGTGCTGCAAAGCTTCTTGAAATGAAAGGTGAATAATGTTATTTGACATTATTATTAAATCATAATATAATTATTGCGGTGATTTGTTTCACCGCAATTTTTCTTGGAGTATTATTATGAAGAATAATGTTTTTCCCTGTCCTGTCGCAAAGAAATGCGGTGGGTGCCAGTTAACGAATATGACATATGATGAGCAATTAAGCTTTAAACAGGCAAAAGTAATTAAATTGCTCGGGCGATTTTGCCATGTTGACAATATAATCGGAATGAAGAAGCCATATCATTACAGAAATAAAGTTCAGGCGGCTTTTGGCAGAACAAGAAGCGGTATGATTATTTCCGGTGTGTATCAGTCAAGCACGCATAATATTGTTAAGGTAGATTCATGCTATATTGAAGATAAAAAAGCCGATGAAATAATTGTTACTGTTCGTGAGCTTCTTAAGTCTTTTCATCTTACTGTCTTTGATGACAGAACAGGTAAAGGTTTTTTGCGGCATGTTCTTGTAAAAAGAGCTTTCGGAACGGGGGAGATAATGGTTGTGCTTGTAACGGGAAGCTCTGTTTTTAAGTCTAAAAATGATTTCTGTAAAGCTTTGAGAAATGCTCATCCTGAAATTACAACCATTGTTCAGAACACAAATAATAATTTCACAAGCCTTGTTTTAGGCGAAAAAGAAACTGTTTTATACGGCAGCGGATATATAACAGACGAGCTTTTAGGCTTCCGTTTCAGAATTTCACCCAAATCCTTCTATCAGATAAATTATGAGGGTACTGAGCAGCTTTATTCAAAAGCGATGGAATTTGCCGATATTTCAAGAGAAGACAGAGTTATTGATGCATATGCAGGAGTTGGAACTATCGGTATAATTGCTTCAAGATATGCTAAAGAAGTAATAAGCGTTGAACTGAATAAGGATGCAGTGAGAGACGCAAAAATTAACGCATCAATTAACGGAATTGAAAATATAAGATTCTTTTGTGCAGATGCAACTGAATTTCTTCTTTCCGCAGCAGAAGAAAATGAAAAAATTGATGTTGTTTTAATGGATCCTCCGAGATCAGGAAGCACGGTTCCGTTTATGAAAAGTGTATGCACTCTTGCTCCTGAAAAGGTGGTTTATGTTTCTTGTAATCCCGAAACCCTTGCCCGTGACCTTGGTTATTTTGTAAAAAACGGCTACAAGGTTAAGAAAATTCAACCCGTAGATATGTTTCCGCATACTAACCATGTGGAGACGGTTGTTCTTTTGTCCCAACGCAGACCGGACACACATATCGACATAAAACTTGACCTTTCAGAGTTTGATGTTACAGCCGCTGAAACAAAGGCTACATATCAGGAAATCAAGGATTATGTGCTTGAAAAATATGGCCTTAAAGTGTCTACTCTTTATATTTCACAAGTTAAGGCTAAATGTGGTATTATTGAAAGAGAATGTTATAATAAGGGCGAAGGCAAAAGTCGAGTACCGCAGTGTCCGAAAGAAAAAGAGGATGCTATTATGGATGCGTTGAGGCATTTTAGGATGGTATAACTTACAATTACATATCCATACATTCGACTAACCTCCTGTTATAAGGTAGAATAAAGCTACCAAATAACAGGAGGTTTT
>CAYTRD010000046.1:0-17167 GCA_964440255.1 uncultured Ruminococcus sp.
CGTCGTCCCCTACAAGATATAAAGGCAAATGACGGCGTAGAGGCGGGGTTGCTGCTCAAATAGAGCGAAGCGGAGGAAGACGCTGAAGCGTCTTCCTCCATTTTGCATTTTGCACTTTGCTGTTTTATTATTAATCTTCTATTATTCCGAAATACCTTCCGAGCCAATACCCGAGAAGCCACTCCGAGGGAGGAGCATAGCTTATATCATTACCCTTATTGAGATTAAAGGCTTCATATGAAAGTCTGCCGAGACCTCTTTCGTCTGCAGGAAGTGCTTTTAATGCCTGAGGTCTGTCACCGTAGTCAACGGGGCCGTAGTTAATTTCAACATCGGGACGGATGGAATTATCCGTTTTGTATTCAAACATATCAAGCGGATGGTCTTCAAGAGTTTCCACGGCACTTTCAATGTCTGCGTGAGCTCCCGTAAAATATGAATATATAAAATTATAAATGGGATTTGCTTCAATTTTTTCATATTCAAACTGACGGCGAAGTGCAAGCAGAAGATATTTTTTCATATCCTCATTCTTTTCATAGTCCCACAAGGGCAGAACACAAAGAATACCTAAAAGGTCGTCGATATGATTTGCATAGCTGTCATATCTCTTATATGTCATAAGATTCATTCCGTAATGATGCTTTTTAAGAAGCTCGTCTGCGATATCACCGTATTTCTTATCACCTGTGAGATGCTCGGTAATTCTCATAAATGCCATAAGCTCAAGGGAATTTATACCCTTTTCCCAGCACCACATTTCATTACCGTTAAGTGCCTCAGGGCCGAAATGTGCCCATGTGGTGGGAAGTCCGTCCGTATCACAAAGGGTGTAATCGTGGGCAATAAGATGCTCTGTAACACTTTTTACAGCCTCGGCGATTACGGGCTTTTCTTCCTCGGAAGCTACTAAATCACAGTAGTACGCAGCAGCAAAATAGTGTCCTACAAGCTCATCGGAGGAGGTTTCACCCTTCCATTCAAGCTCACCCTTTTCATCCTTAGTCAGATGCCATTCGGGGTCACCGTTGCCGAAGCCCTCTTCATCGGGACGGCGGTATGCACGGGCAGGAAAACCGCTGATGCCCGTCATTGTTTCAAGCTTCACAAGGGCATTCATTGCCTTTCGGGCTCTCTCTTTTATCTCCTCATCCTTTGTACAGGCATACTTAAAGCAAAGAGCACCAACATATAAAGCAGACCAGAGTCCGTCATTATCGGTAATACACGGAGTTCCCGTTTCAATGGGGTCCATATAATTTTTAACTCTTACATCCGTGTAATAATCCTCACGGTTATAGTACTTCATCAAGCCGTCAAAATATTCTTCCTTTTCGGCAAGGGTCATTAATTTCAGTTCAATTTTTGAAAGTCCCTTATCGGTTGCTGTCCAGTATTCGCTGTTATCTCTCTTTACGGCTATGTCAACTGCCTTGTCGGAGGGTAAATATCTTCCCTTTCCGAGAAATCTTGTTTTACCGCCGTTTACAACATACACACCGATCTCAGTTGCAAAATAAACCGTACCGTCCGTGCCGAAAACGATTTTATTTATAGGACATTTCGGGAAGAAATCAAGCTCATCGGGCTTTACCCAATCTCTCTTTCCGTCATAAAGATAGACACCCTTATCCGTGCCTACCCAAACATAGCCGAGGTTATCACTTGCAAGTGTTCTTATATTTTCGGGAGCATTACTGATTGCAGGCATAAGCGTACTCCAGCGGGGACGCTTACCGTGAAGCACAAGAAGTGCCTTATCACAGGCGGCAAACACTTCCCTGTCACCGAATGCCGTCATACAATGGGTGTTTTCAAAATCAAAGCTTTGAAGCCTTAAAAATGCACCGTTTTCAAAATAGTAGCAAGTCTTAACCGTTGCTGCCCATACCTTATCTGTTCCGTCACAGGTGATTGCAACAACCTTTGAATCAAGCTTCTGCACGGAAACTGCAATTTTATCCCTGATCACATAAATGCTGTCATCAGCACCTGCAAAAACAGTACCGTCAGCACCGCAGAATAACGCACCGACATTTCCCGTTATGCCGTCAACAGGACGGAAGGCTGTACCGTCAAAAAAAGCTGCTCCCCCTGCCGTTCCGGCATAAAGAGTATCGTCAGCACCGAAGCATACTGCTGTGACATTATCTGACGGAAGTCCCGAGCTTACAGAATAAAGCGTTCTTAT
This sequence comes from uncultured Ruminococcus sp., assembly GCA_964440255.1. GTDB lineage: Bacteria > Bacillota > Clostridia > Oscillospirales > Acutalibacteraceae > RUG806. Next base: position 2,192 of record CAYTRD010000046.1, read on the forward strand.
TTTCTGGGGAGCTTTCTTTGTTTTAAGTGAATAACAATTCATATTCTGTCTCCTGATTACAAAAATCACCTGTCCGTAAGGATAAAGCTTACGGATAGGTGAAATATTTTAATTATTTGCCGAGAAACTGAGGAAGGAACTCTCTGTGAGCATCCTTCATTTCTTCGTAGCAATCACGTGCTTTTGCAAAATCACCGATAAGAGGATGAACCATCATGGCGTTATATGCCGCAATATCATCACCGTTCATACCTGCTTCAACGGTATACTTTTCATAGGTCTTGACAACAGTCATAAGTCCTTCAATGTGACGGTTCCATGTCTTTCTTACGGGAACGGGCTTTGCACCGTCTGCACCGATTCGGGCAGCTACTTCAACAACATCATCATCCTTCATAAAGGGAAGCGTTCCGTTATTAAGAACATTCACAACATGAACATCGTTTTTGTCGTTAGCAATAGAATCAATAAGTGAGCAAGCGGCAAGAGAATACTTGTGACCGCCTCTCTTATCAAGAAGTGCAGGCTTTATGCAAAGCTCTTCATCCTGATACATTTTAAGAAGCTGTTCTTCAATATCCATACAAACCTGTGCACGGGATTTTTTATCTTCCTTAAGATGCTTTATCTTTGCTTCACGGTTGTAGTAGTACTGTAAATATGATGAGGGCCAGCCGCCGCAGGCTCGAAGACAGTCTACATCAAAGCCGTCGTCAACTATATTTGCCATAACCTTAGGAGCAAAGCCTTCGTCAAAGAGCTTATAAAGCAGTTCTTCGCCGTCCTTCTGAACAGATGTAATCCAGCTTAAGTGATTAAGTCCGAGATATGTAACCTCAGCATCCTCACCTACTGCTTCCTTAACATCATCTATCATATCAATAGGCACATTACAAAGACCGATACACTTTACATTTGTATTGTTAAGAACAAAGTCTGTAATGATACCTGAAGGGTTTGTGAAATTGATAAGCCATGCATCGGGACAGAGCTCTTCAATCTTCTTACAGATATTACCGATTACGGGAATTGTACGAAGTGCCTTGAAGAAACCGCCTATACCTGTGGTTTCCTGTCCGATGAGACCGTATTTTACGGGAATTGATTCATCAAGATATCTGCAGGGAAGCTTGCCTACACGAATCTGTGTAACAACGAAATCTGCACCGGGAAGAGCATCATCGAGATTATCAGTCATAACAACCTCTGTGTCCATACCCGCTGCCTTAATCATTCTTTCACAAAGAGAACCTACAATGCTTCTCTTTCTGTCATCAATATCCATTAAAACAAGTCTTTTGAGCTTGAGTGAGTCCTGACGCTGTAAAAATCCGTCTACAAGTTCGGGGCAATATGTACTGCCCGATCCGATTACGGTTACATTAATTTCTTTCATTTTTCGTCCCTCTTTCTGTTAATCTTCAAGCATCCAGTTGATGCATCCCATAACGGGAGCAACCGTAAGCTTTATAAATTCAAGCTTCTTGCCGCTTATTTCTTCTGTCTTCTTTATGAGCTTATTTACATAAACATCACTCGGAAGCTTGCAATGCATTGAGCCTGATAAAACAACCTGAATCACATCATCATCAAATTTCTGATTTTTAATATGAGCTGTGATAAATTCAGCACCGCGTTGAGCCATAACATCTGCAATTTCAAGTGCTGCCGCATCACCGTTATTAAGTGCATCAAAGAAAATATCAAGCATATCTCTTACTATATCGTCACCCTCTTCTTCCATAGGAGCAATAAGAGAGAGAACTCCGTCACGATCGGGTGTGATGCCGAATTTTTCAACTATCTTATCCGTCATTTCCGTATGCTTTATTTTAAGACAGATATCATCATAGAGCTTTCCGAAGGTCTGTCTTGCTATCCAGTGACCGCCGCCGACATCCCCTGAAAGGTCACCGAAGCCGCCTACCTGAAGAAGCTTTCCGTCAGAGCCTACCGAATTACAGCAGGTACCTGTGCCGCAGTTATAGCCTATACCGGCTTTTCCCGTAATTCCTGCCTTAACAACTATAAAGCCGTCGTTATAGATTGAAAAAGGAACATCAAGACCGAGCTTTTTAAGCTCTTCGGTCATTTCATCACATTGATACTGATGGTCGATTCCTGCAAGTGCCATAAGAATATGACTGATATCGGAAAGTGCAAGACCGTTTTCCTTAAGAAGGTCATTAATACCGCCCATAATGATTCCTGCAGCCTCGGGAATTGCACCCTCTAAATTTTCGTGGTTGCTTCCGGTTGTTTTAACTGAAGACAGCATTTCCTTCTTTTCATTAAACAACGCATACTGTGTTTTTGTACCGCCACCGTCAATACCTACATAAAAGCTCATTTATTTTTCCTCCTCATCAGTAAAGAAATCCTCACATACCTCTTCAAGACAGTAAACACCGCGTCTGTATGGCTCACGGTCTATCCACATACCGTTTGTAAAATCGGGTACGGGGACGGGAAGTCCGCCCATTGCAACAGACTGCTCGGAAAGACAGGTAATTGCCATCCATGCCGCTGTATCGTATACATCAATGGGAGGCTGTGAGCCTACCTGACAGGCTTCGACAAAAGCAGAAAGCACAAGATAGTCCATACCGCCGTGACCTGCCTTAACGCCTGCCTTTTCATATTTTGACCAAAGAGGATGATCGTACTTTTCTCTGACAGCTTCAAATTTAGTCCATTCGTGAGTGGACTCGGTAACACCTGTAATTGCACAGGCTGCCGCATCATCTATATCGGAAAAGATTCCCTTTGTGCCCTGAACAAGATAGTTTCTTGTATAGGGTCTCGGCAGACAGCAGTCATGTGTAAGCGTAATGGTTTCTCCGTGTGCACACTTGATTATTGTAGTAACAACATCTCCGCAGGCAAAGTCATATCCGTAAAGGTCATAGTCTTCACCCTTGTTTTCCTTTATCCATTGATTGAGTCCTCTTGACTTGCTCGACATTGAAACAAGTGAAAGGAATCTGTTTCCGCGGTTAATGCCCAGCACCTTAGAAATGGGGCCCAGCTGATGAGTGGGATATAATTCCCCGTTTCTGTTCCGGAAATTAAAAAGTCTTCCGTGACGGTTTTCTCTTCCGAGAGAAATTTCATCACGAAGGTCGTGTCTGTAACCGCCCTCACAGTGAACAATCTCACCGAAAAGTCCCTGCTTTACCATATTGAAGACTGCCATTTCGTTTCTGTCATAACAGCAGTTTTCAAGAAGCATACAGAATTTTCCCGTTCTTTCGCTTGTTCTGACAAGCTCCCAGCATTCCTCTATCGAAGCGGCACCGCCTACCTCCATAGCAACATTAAGCCCTGCATTCATTCCTGCAACAGCAATTTTTGAATGAGTTATCCATGTTGTGAAAACAACAAGTGCATCAAGCTCTTCTTTTTTCAGCATTTCTTCATAATCAAGATAGGAATTTACTTCATATCCGTCATAGCTTTCGGAATTTTTAACAATTTCAATTCCTCTTGCTGCTCTGTCTTCATATTTATCACATACTGCAGGGCAAACTACACCTGGTACAGCAAGCAACAATTCAAGCATTCCCGAACCTCTGCCGCTGATTCCGACAGCACCTATTCTTATCTTTTTTTCAGCACTCATAAAAAACCTTCCTTTTTGTACATAATACAGGCATATTCTATCACAAAGAAAACAATATTTCCATACTTTATTTTTATTTTTATTGAACTTTAGGAACAATTTTGATAGAATATTTTTATGAAAGCGAGGTTTTTAACTGTGAGATACTATATAAATGCTAAAATTATTACCCCCGATGAAATAACAGAGGGAAAAGCTGTTGCAACGGAAAACGGAAAAATCGTTGATATAACATCCGTTGTTCCGAAAAATGCAGACGGCGAAATTATTGACTGTAAGGGAAAATATCTTTCCCCCGGTTTTGCTGATATCCATGTTCACGGAGGAGGCGGCTATTCTGCTATGGGTTCGGCAGAGGATGTAGTAAAAATGTGCACAGCCCACGCAATGAGAGGCACTACATCAATTCTTCCCACTACTCTTGCAGCCCCCATAGAACAGCTTAAAAGGGTCATAAAGAACATTGAAGAAGCCATGAAAATGTGCACGACCTCCAACATCCTCGGTGTTCACCTTGAAGGGCCGTTTATTTCTATGAAAATGAAGGGTGCACAAAGCCCCGAAAACATACTCGTTCCCACAAGAGAAAATGTCTCGGAGCTTCTTGATTCCTCCGATATCATAAAAATTATAGGTGCGGCTCCCGAAGTTGAAAACGGCTTTATCGTAGGCGAAGAAGCAAAAAAGCGTGGAATCGTGGCTTCCGTTGCACATTCCGACGGAGATTACAGTAACACCGAAGAAGCACTCTTACACGGATACAGCGATATTACTCATATTTATTCCGCGTGCTCCGGTATGAGAAAAATAGGCATTTTCCGTCACGCGGGTGTTGTTGAAGCAGGGCTTTCCCTTGACGGCTACACCACACAGTTCATAGGTGATTTAAGACATCTCCCCTACGGTGTATTAAAGCTTATTTATCAGGCAAAGGGTGCGGACAAAGCATATGCAATAAGCGACGGACTCGAATATTCTGCCCTTGATATGGAAGAGGGTACTGTTATTTTACAGGAAAACGGACTTGAGGTCATATACGAGGATTCCGTTATGAAGCTCAGTGACCGCTCCTGTCTTGCAGGAAGCGTTGCAACAAGCAATATTTTAGTCAGAAATATGGTAAAAGCCGCAGGAATCCCCCTTACCGATGCCGTTAAAATGGCAAGCCTTACTCCCCTTTCGGTCATTGGCTGTGACAAAACCAAGGGCAAAATCAAAAAAGGCTATGACGAAGACATAATTCTCTTTGATGACGATATCAATGTTTCCTTTGTTGCCGTAAACGGGAAAATAATAAAAAGCTGAACCTTAATAAAATCTTAAGGTTTATAACAGTTGTTTATTAAGACTTTTTATGCGACAATAAGCCTATAAAGAGAAAGAGAGGTTAATTATGTATACTGTACTTGTTTGCGATGACGAAAAGGATATCGTTTACGCACTGAAGATTTACCTTACCTCTGACGGCTATAATGTACTGGAAGCATATAACGGTAAAGAGGCAATAGATATAATAGAAAAAAATGAAGTCCATCTCATATTAATGGATATTATGATGCCTGAAACAGACGGGCTTACCGCCTTAATGAAAATCAGGAAAAAATATAATACTCCCGTAATTTTCACAACGGCAAAAAGCGAGGACAATGACATAATTTTAGGATTAAATCTCGGTGCCGACGATTATGTCACAAAACCCTTCAACCCCGTTGAGCTTCTTGCCCGTGTACGCTCACAAATAAGAAGATTTACAAAGCTCGGCGGAGGCGGCTTCTCACAGTCAACAATAAATGTGGCAGGAATCACAATAGATGATAACGGAAAATCAGTTTATGTTGACGGCAAGGAAGTAAATCTCACCCCCAAGGAATACGAAATATTGAAGCTGCTTATGGCTTCTCCCGGCAAGGTCTATTCACCTACCGATATTTACCGCCATGTTTGGAAGGATGAGCCCTACGGTGCAGATGCAACAGTAGCCGTTCATATAAGACATCTTCGTGAAAAAATAGAAATTACTCCCAATCAACCCCGTTACATAAAGGTGGTATGGGGACAGGGCTACAAAATTGATGAGAATCTGAGGTGATTTCCGTGTATAAGCTGCGACGTTCCCGATTTATGAAGTTCATAGCAGGTATTCTTATTTTGACGCTTACTGCAGCTATCGTTGTAAACATTGTCGGAGCGGTCATAATAATGGATGAAAACCTCTGGTATGCCAGCAGACAGCAAATTCAGCAAAAGGTATATTCATATGTGTATGACTATACGGCAAGCGACCTTATGAGGTATCTCAGGGTTGCTGAAAATATGTATTGCAACAACGATACATACAAGAATTATCACACCTCGGAAATAGAGCTGTACCGCTCAAAATATTCTTCGGAAAACTCCAATATATTTTTCACAATAAAAGATGAGCACGGCAACATCCTGCTTAAAAATGATAACATAATCAATGATGATTATTTCACTTTTTCATCTGTTTTCACAACAGATACAACAGGTTATTTTAACGGCTGGTATGTTCAGGGAGACTCGGAAAAATCAGAAGCAGTTACCCAAGCGCAGATTACCGTTTTTCAGTCTGTTCCCGAAACCACGGCATTGTATGAATATGAAACGGATGAATATTATGTTGATACAGGATATGAGGAGCTTGCCGTAACGGAATCCACGACCGTTGAAGACAATGGTATTCCCGAACCCGTAAATGAAATAAGACCTGAAATACAAGTTCCCGAAATAGACAATACAAGCCTGATGTTTGAAACGGTTACCGTTGATAACAATAACTCCGACAATGAAACAGAAATTCTTTATTATTACAGCGGAGAACTGAACTACGATATCCTCGACTACTGTAAAAGCATCCTAAGTGACCTGCAATACAATATAACGAATATCACCTTTTATCAGGATGATTTTTATTGCAATGAATATAATGAAATAGTCTGCACATACAATGCAAATGACCTTTCCGTACCGACAAAATCCTTCAGCACAAATTTCATTTACGACAGCAAGGAAATACCTGTCACATATTCCTATAACGGTTCTTTATATTTCGACGAATTTGAAAGCAGACTTATGTATCTTTCTTTGATTTTAAGAAATCTTGATTCGGATAATCTGTTCTTCAACTACAGGCAAAGAGGCAGAATAAATCTTCAGGTTGAAGTGCATGTTCCTTATTCCGCCTATGCGAACGATATTTATAATATCGCCGAAGAGCTTGTGGATATTGCAATAGCTTATAAAAACAACATAGTATTAATTACCGTTCTTGAAGCAATCCTTCTTATTGTTTCTTTTGTATACATTTTCTGGTCTGCAGGCTACATTCCCAAAAGGGATGAACCCGTAGCACGGAGACTTCACGGTATTCCCTTTGACCTGTATTTATTTATATCGATTCTTGCTGCAATAGGCTGTCTTGCAATGGCTGCTACCGGTGATGAACTGTTTATTGTTCTTGGAATCATCGGATTGATAATTATTGCCATAAGTCTGATATACACTATCCCCGTAAGAGTGCGTACTCATACACTGAAATCAAATAACCTCATCTGTAAGGTATATAAGGCTGTAAAGCACGCCGCAGCGGTAACCGACGAAGCAACAGGCTCGCGTCTTGCAATCGGTCTGATTCTCTGTGCATTCATTATAGTCTCCATTATTGAAATTGTGTTTTTCAATGTATGGCACGAATATACTGCATCCGCTGTAATTATGATAGCAAGAATCATTGAAACTCCCTTTATCCTCTTCGCACTCGTAGCACTTACGGCACTTCATAACGGTGCAAAAGCAATTTCAAAGGGTGACACATCCTACCGGATCCGTTCCTCTCTTCTGTTCGGCCCCCTGAAGCGTCACGCCCAATATCTCAACAGTATCAATGATGCAGTAAATAAGGCTGTTGATGAAAGAGTTAAAAGCGAAAGCCTTAAAACAGAGCTTATCACAAATGTTTCCCATGACCTGAAAACTCCCCTTACATCAATAGTGAACTATGTTGATCTGCTTAAAAAAACAGATATAACAGATAAAAAAGCATTGGAATATATTGATGTTATAGACCGTCAGTCGCAAAGGCTTAAAAAGCTTACTGTTGATATAGTTGAAGCATCAAAAGCCGCGACGGGAAATATTGATGTAAGCCGAGAAAACACGGCTCTCAATGTAATTCTTCTGCAGACAAACGGAGAATACATTGAAAGACTTGAAGAAAAGTCACTGACTCTTGTTCAGGAAATCCCTGAAAAGGATATTATTGTCAGCACAGACGGCAGACTTTTATGGAGAGTTATTGATAATCTTATGAATAATATCTGTAAATACTCAATGCCCGGAACAAGAGTTTATCTGACCCTTTGGGAAAACAACGGCAGAGCATTTATCTCGTTCAGAAACATTTCAAGAAACAAGCTCAATATCAGTCCCGAAAACCTTACGGAAAGATTTGTAAGAGGTGACACATCAAGAAACACGGAAGGCTCGGGGCTTGGGCTGTCAATAGCAAATTCCCTGACGGAAATTATGGGCGGAAAGCTATCCATAATAATCGACGGAGACCTGTTCAAGGTCACACTCTCCTTCCCGACGACCGACGCATAAAAATGTCCCTTGTGCAAATGCACAAGGGACATTTTCATATAAATTGAAATTTAAAAACTAACTTTTCTTAAATCATTATCGCTTGTTGCAGAGAATTAATGAATTCCTCTGAAAGCCTTGAAAAATAAAAGTTTTTTTTGCAGTCTGCTCACCTTATCCCTTTATACGATTTCATACGACTTTTCCCTTGCCCCGATACATTATAAGGGCAAAAGCAGAGGCAAGAAAAACTGATAACAAGCTATAACAAGGTGTGGCAAGCGGGAAACTGTGATGTATGTGCGAATATATTATTTTGGAGGATTCCATAATGGAAAAGTACATTTATAGCGGGCAAAACAGTCTTTGGTATGAGTTACAGGACGATTATTACATTCCCTGTTTGGAATTACCGCCGAAAAAATAAGAAAGACATATCGCTGTGTGTGGACAGTGGTATTTGCGGTATATCCGAGAGCATAAGAAGGTGTTCTGCACCAATCTGCTGACAAGCGGCAAGTTGCAATCCTATCTTGCCGATGTTGAGGAACAGGTACAGTCATTATTTGACCGCCTTATGAAACAACGGTCAGAGCGTGAGGGAATTACCGAGAAGCTGAAAGCTTATAATTAAATGGAGTAAGTTGGTAAAATAAATGCCCTGCGTGAAGTGCTGACGGAAAAACATCAACGCCGAGGTGATCTTCGTATGAAAAATCGGAAGTATTACCTTTACCTCACGGCAGAAGAACGGCGGTATATCTTCAATACCTTGCTTGCCTACCGAAATAAGCTGATTGCACAAGGCAGATATACGGATGCAGTTAATGAGGTTATGACAAAATCGCAAAGATAATTCGTTGTAATTGATACCGAGAACGCTCAAACAGAAATGTTCGGGCGTTCTTTTGCGTAGGCGGTAAAATTTTTCACTTTTTCCTGATATACTTTAGCTATACAAAGAGCAAAATGTGATTACAACAGAAACTTTGAATTTGCAGGACAGTGGAATTGATGTTTTTAGAGCATTGTAAAAGGATTTTCAGACGGATATTATTACCTCTCCTTTTACTTGTATCGACATTAACAGTGACAAAGAATGACTACCGGGGAAAAGGAAACCGGTTTTGTGTTATAGGTGCAGCCATTACATTTCTTACAGTTCCATATACGGAATTTGCAGAGAAAATGGTCACAGCAACTTTTACCTTCCGCTTCCCTAATCTTATGTATATGGTGGTAGGCATTATTGTATCCGTTTGTGGTATTGTAATAGAAACTCTTTGGAAAAAGAAAATTTCTTCAAAAGAAAAATTGTAAACGAAATACAAAAAACAGACAAAAATTTCAGTTTTATGAATTTTCAAAATTACACCCTGCAAGATTTTGCTGTCTTGCAGGGTGTTAAAATAATCGTTTATTCAACAGGAATGAAATATAAAGAATACTCGCCCAAATTGATCGGCAACGTAGGAGCTTCAGAGCCGTCGTAGTATTCCGTCGGAGCTACTGTGGCATATCCCTTAACACCATCAATCGTCACTTCGTAGTCAGTGCCTTTCGGTGTTTTCTGCTGTACATTATATGTTCCGCTGTATGTTTTGTTGTTAGTTGCATCTGTGATGGTGATTTCTCCATCTTTTGCAATCAATTTCAAATCAACGATTTTTGTATCAGGATACATTTCGTCAGCTTCTCCGACAACGACAACAAGCTCATCTTCGTTTTGTGCAACTTCAATATTATTGCTCATAACAGTTCGCATCTTCCATTCATAATCTTCAATTGCAACCACATCGACACTGCAAGCAGAAAGTGCGAATGTAAAAATTAGAATCAACAATACGGATATAGATTTCTTCAAATTAAAAACTCCTTTCAAGGAATAATATCGACCTCTATATCTTCCATCGGTTTCTCACGGAAGATAATCTTCCATTCTATATCATCAACGGGTTCAAAGTGTAAAGCAGACAGAGCTGCGTGTGGTACTGTTTTAGTTCCGCTACCATTTGAGAAGATTAAAGCTGTAGGACCGTCAGCTCCGCCAATGATACCAATACTACAAGCATCATAGCTTGCTTGTGGTTCATAAGACTTTCTCGGTCTGCGTTTAGGCTCATCGTTATCAAGGCAATCTCTGACCTGGAAGTTCTTGTTCGGCAGCTCCGGCTCTACTGTATAGGTCATTGCCGTATGATGTGTCGGGAACTCATATTCATCGTGAGCAAATGCCTTTGAAGTGAGTTCTTGTTTCTCGTATTCCATAACGGTCAGTCTATGCTCCGTATTGGTAATCGGGTGAGTGAATGTAACCACATCACCAACCTTCGGATTCTTAAAGCGAATACCGTTAATGTTTTCAAGCCGGCGTTCCAGTCTTAACTTAAAAGACTTGATTTCAGGCTTTTTAAGCGTTGCCCAAGGACAAGACCAACGATGGAACGACCACGCCCGTGTTTCATCCAAGCCATAGTGCTTAATAAGCCCCTTTGCGTCTCTTGGATTCTCCGTACCATCGGGAATACAACTTGCGGGAATCCAATTGATACCGCAACCGTGTTTTGCTTGAACAACCTTTCCGTTTATGAAAATATGCGGTCTGAAATCTATTGATAAAGGGTTAGCCTTGTCAAGTTCCTCTTGAGTTTCACGGGGAAGTATGGGATCGCCTTCACAGACGGGCATCCACTTATCAAGAAAAGCCTTCATTCGTTCAGGTTTAATTTCAACGCAAAAATCCACAACTAAACCTTTTGCGCAGGAATAGATTGCGGGAATATGCCACACTTCTTCGCCCCAAGTAAATGAACTGTTAAGAGCGATTTCTTCGCCGGCACGACCTTTTCCGTTCTTTGTCCAATAACCGCCGTCATAGAAAACCTGCCATTCTGTCGGTACCGGTGCAGTGGCATTCATATCGGAATCATAATAATCCTCAGTGTAAGGGATTTCGGAATAATCAAACTCTGCCTGCAATTCCTTTACATAAGAGAACGCATCTGCAAAAGGTGTAAGACCTAATTCGTTGCGAATCGCACCTAATACCGCCTGCTGTTCTTCGGTTGCAGGACAGTCAATAAGAAATGCTTTGTATTGTTCTTCGTCCCAAGCATAGCATTGCTCCAATGCTGCCATATCTACACAAGAAAGAAGTAACCGAAGCAGATCCTCAAAAGAACGGGCGATAGGATGCACACAATCGCCAAAATTCATAGGACTGACTGCGAAAATCAGCTCACCGAAATTGGGAATGGTGCAATAATGAATACCGTCAACCCCCGCCGTTGCAAGAATATTTGCTTTTTCAGGAGTACAGTAATATAATACGAAGTCGCCACTTTGTTGGAATCCAAGCGGTGCTAAGTCGATATTCATTTTCTTGAATTGAGAATAAGTAATCATTTGATTTCCTCTTTTTTCTGTGTTCATTTATCATATTATACAACAGAATAGTGAATTTTTCTACTTGTTACAGATAAAACGGCAGCAAGGAGATACTTCTCCCTGCCGCCGTATGCTCATTTTGCAAACTTTATTTTCAAGGCTTTCGGAGGATTTCATTAACACCCTACAACAAGCGACAACGATTTAAGAAAAGTTAGTTTTCAAAATATGGTTTATCCGATTTCTGCTATTAGTTCAACTTCAGCAAGAACATTCTTCGGAAGAGTTTTTACTGCAACACAGCTTCTTGCGGGCTTTGATACAAAATATTTTGCATACACCTCATTGAATGCTGCAAAATCTGACATATCAGCTAAAAAACAGGTAGTCTTTATTACCTTTGAAAAATCAGAGCCTGCCGCTTCGAGAACTGCTCCGAGATTTTTACATATTCTTTCTGCCTGTTCCGTGATGTCTGTTCCGACCACTTCACCGCTTTCGGGATCAAGGGGTATCTGCCCCGAGGTAAAAAGAATATTTCCCGTTTTTACAGCCTGTGAATAAGGGCCTATAGCCTTTGGTGCTTTATCTGTGCTTATATAATCCATATCAATCTCTCCTTTTGTTTTATGAAATAAGCATATCATAAAGCTCATAAAAATACAACCGAATATTATTTTTATCTCCGAAAGCCGAGCACCGAAGTCACAATTTTATTACATTCAGATACTGCGAAATACTATATATTGCGTTTTTTGTTTTTTACGCACAAAAAATTATTTGAAATTTTTCTCACTTTCTGTCAATTTGACATTGACAAATTACCCTCAAAAGTTTTATTCTTTTTACATATTCAATTGAACGCTTTCTTATTGTTCCGTTCAATTGAATTTATTTGTTTTTTTACAGTAAATTGCATTTAATATGTTGATTTTATGTCAATATTACTGTATAATAATGTGTATTTATTTTTTTGCATACAAATCCGGAGCCCTTCGGGGACATATGAAAGGAACAACAAATTATGGAAAACATCAGATTAGTCGGTACAGTATCACGCGGTATCCGTTGCCCCATTATCCGTGAGGGTGATGACCTTGCAAAGATAGTTGCCGAAAGCGTTCTTGCAGCAGCTGAAAACGAAGGCTTTTCTCTTCGTGACCGTGATGTAATTTCTCTTACAGAGTCAATTGTTGCCCGTGCACAGGGTAACTACGCTTCTGTTGAAGATATCGCTTCAGACGTAAAAGCAAAGCTCGGCGGAGAAACAATAGGTGTTATCTTCCCCATTCTTTCAAGAAACCGTTTTGCTATCTGTCTTCGCGGTATAGCAAAGGGAGCTAAAAAGGTTGTTCTTATGCTCTCCTACCCCTCCGATGAAGTTGGTAATGAGCTGGTTTCCCTTGATAAGATTGATGAAGCAGGCGTTAATCCCTATTCAGATGTTCTTACACTTGAAAAATACAGAGAACTATTCGGAACAAATCTTCATCCCTTCACAGGTGTTGATTATGTTGATTATTATGCCGATATCGTAAAAGACGCAGGTGCTGAGGTTGAAATTATTTTTGCAAATCAGGCAAAGGCTATTCTTGACTATGCAGACTGCATACTTACCTGTGATATCCATACCCGTGCAAGAACAAAAAGAATTCTTAAGGCTGCAGGTGCGAAAGCAGTTCTCGGTCTTGATGATATTCTTACAACACCCGGAACACGCGGCGGTTATAACGAAAGCTACGGACTTCTCGGCTCAAACAAGTCAACAGAAGATTCAATTAAGCTCTTCCCCAGAGAATGTAAGCCCCTTGTTCTTGATATTCAGAAAAAAATCCTTGAAGCTACAGGCAAGCATGTTGAAGTTATGGTTTACGGCGACGGTGCATTCAAGGATCCTCAGGGTAAAATATGGGAGCTTGCAGACCCCGTTGTATCCCCTGCATACACAGACGGACTTATCGGTACACCCAATGAATTGAAGCTCAAATATCTTGCAGATAACGACTTTAAGGACCTTTCAGGCGAAGAGCTTAAGGCTGCAATTTCCGCTTCTATTAAGGCAAAGGGTGATAACCTTGTGGGCAATATGGCTTCACAGGGTACAACTCCCCGTCAGCTTACAGACCTTATCGGTTCTCTTTGCGACCTTACAAGCGGTTCAGGCGACAAGGGTACACCCGTAGTTCTCGTACAGGGCTATTTCGATAACTATACTAACTGATCTCATACGGGCAGCCCTCGGGTTGCCCCGTTGAAATTTACATATCAAGGAGGATTATATTTATGGATTCAAACAAAAGACCCGAAACTATGGAACGCATCACCACCAAAGCACTCGCAGATGCGTTTATTGAAGAACAGGTCAAGGCAGTAAGAGAACAGGTTGGCGACAAAAAAGTGCTTCTTGCTCTTTCAGGCGGTGTTGACTCATCAGTCGTTGCTGCACTTCTTATTAAGGCTATAGGCAAACAGCTTGTATGTGTACATGTTAACCACGGACTTATGCGTAAGGGTGAAAGCGAAAATGTAATTGAGGTTTTCAGAAACGGACTTGACGCAAACCTTATTTATGTTGACGCTACCGACCGTTTCCTCAGTCTTCTTGAAGGAGTTTCAGATCCCGAGAGCAAGCGTAAGATAATCGGTGCCGAGTTTATCAATGTATTTGATGAAGAAGCAGCAAAGCTTGACGGTATTTCCTTCCTTGCACAGGGTACAATCTACCCCGATATCCTCGAAAGCATCAAGCAGGCAGAGGGTAAAAAGGCTGTTAAATCCCATCACAATGTAGGCGGACTTCCCGAGGATATGGAAATGGAGCTTGTTGAACCCATTAAGCTTCTTTTCAAGGATGAGGTAAGAGTTGTGGGTGAAGCTTTAGGTCTCCCCCACGCTATGGTCTACCGTCAGCCCTTCCCCGGACCCGGTCTCGGTGTCAGATGCCTTGGTGCTATCACCCGTGACAGACTTCACGCTCTCAGAGAAGCAGACGCTATTCTCCGTGAGGAATTCGACCTGAATGGACTTGCTGAAAAGGTATGGCAGTATTTCGTTGTGGTTCCCGATATAAAAAGCGTCGGTGTTAAGGACGACAGCCGTTATGAGGGTTGGCCCGCAATTATAAGAGCCGTCAACACAACAGACGCAATGACAGCAACAATAGAAGAGATTCCCTACGAAATCCTCCACAAAGTAACAGCAAGAATCACCGCAGAAGTAGAAGGCATCAACCGCGTCCTCTACGATATCACCCCCAAACCCACAGGAACAATTGAGTGGGAATAATACCTATAATGCCCGGAAGCCTTATATATCAAGGGCACTGAAAAAGTCTACGCAATGCATAAAGAATGCACAAAGCGTAG
>CAYTRD010000047.1:0-17118 GCA_964440255.1 uncultured Ruminococcus sp.
TTGTATGGAAATATATCGCAATAGCCTTGCTTGTTGAAGCGGCACTGGATATGCTTTCATATGTTTTGTCAAACAAAGCGACAAACACAGATATTGCGGTAATTAAAACAGAAGAATAAATCAAAGAAGAAGTGCATCGGATTTTTCCTTTGCACTTCTTTTTACATACCAAAATAAAGACCACTGTAATGGCAGCACTTATCCTGTTTAGTTATACATATATCGGTTCTGCACAGACGATTTCTCTTGCATGTTGCTGAATGTTACCCATTATGTTAAATCAAGTGAATATTGGTCAAATGATCACGTGTCTTGGGATGAAGATAATATCAATATTCAGAAGAAATTGACAAGAGAAGAACACGGTTATGAAGTTTTAGCCGGAACAGGTAAAGCTACAGGTCAATTACTTGGTGGATGTATAGATGTATTTCCTATGATGTTAGAAACTGAAATTTGGTCAAAGGCAGACGAGTGGAAAGATAAAATATTGTTTACTGTACCGGTGCTTTTGCCTTTGCACTGTTCGGCAATTACAAGCGTACCCATGAAGAATGGCAACTGTCAGATGAAGCGTTTGCGGTTGTAACAAAGGCAGTAAGTGATGACAGAAATGAGCGTTATCAAAGTATAAAAGAGCATAAAGAAGCGTGGGGTAAAAGTTTACAAAAAGTTATCTTGATATCTTGATATCTTATTAAATTAAGATAACTGTGTTATACTACAGTTGAAACTAATCAGGAGGTGCACTATGGATAAGGTTCGTATCAGATATATAAAAGAGTGGATTTCACAGCTTCCTCAGGGAAACATTACCTAAATTTTGTGCTTTAATTGTACAAATTAAAGAAGGATTTGTCGAATGTGCAAATATCAATAAAAAAGAAAACCAAGAAAGATTTTACTCTCTCTTGGTTACTTCTTTTTCTTCTGCAATGCACGGTATCTAAATGACTGTTTTTATAAACTGTCCTTAGCAACCCCGTGCATACGATGCGGAAAATTTTATTTAGTCGCTGATATAAGAAATAAGAGCGATATGACGGGCACGCTTGATAGCTACAGTAAGCTCTCTCTGGTGAGCAGCACATGTACCTGTAACTCTGCGGGGTAAAATCTTGGATCTTTCAGACATAAAACGACGAAGCTTCTGGCTGTCTTTGTAGTCGATAAATTCAGATTTTTCTACACAGAAAGTGCAAACCTTTTTACGGCTCTTTCTGTTCATGGGGCGTCCGCCTTTGTTATCTTTCTTTTCAAAAGCCATTACTAATATCCTCCTTAAAAAATCTTAAAGGAATCAGAAGGGTAAATCATCATCGTCAACAACAGATGAAAAATCATCAGCACTGCTGTTATTATATGATGAAGGATTTACAGAATCGTAATTGCCTGTTCCTGTTTCTGCTTTTGAACCGCAGAAGCTTATCTGGTCGGCAACAATTTCATAAGCAACACGCTTATTTCCGTTCTTATCCTCATAATTACGGCTCTGCAGTGAGCCCTGGACAGCTATCATTGATCCTTTTCTGAAATACTTCGTTACGAAATCAGCCTTTTCACGCCATGCAACAACAGGAATGAAGTCAGTCTTTTTTTCTTCACCTGCTCTTACATAACCTCTGTCAACAGCAACATTGAATGAGGTTACAGATAAGCCTGAACTGGTTGAACGAAGCTCGGGATCAGCAGTTAATCTGCCCATAATAATGATTGAATTCAACATACTTTAATCTCCTTATCTTGCAACGATGAGAGAGCGAAGAACGCCGTCTGTAATGTTGAAAACACGGTCAAGCTCAGCAGGGAAAGCAACATCAGCTTCATATGTGTAAAGCACATAATAGCCGTCTGTTTCGTAGTTGATGGGATATGCAAGCTTACGAGTACCCCATTCATCTACAGCCTCCATTGTGCCGTTAGCTTCAATAAGAGCCTTGAACTTTTCAACAAGCTCTTTAGCCTTTTCTTCACCGTTCTTAAGTGAGAATACTGCTACGGTTTCATACTTTGACATTTAGATGCACCTCCTTTTGGACATTGGCCCCTTTGTCGGGGCAAGGATAGTTGTAATCTTATACAACATTTTGGAATTATAACAGAAAAAAAACCGCTTGTCAATAGTTTTTAATAACAAACACATTGACAAAGCGGTAAATTTACTCAGTTAAGAGGAATTGTTACATCATACTCGGGAATATACTTACCAAGATTAAAGTCTCTTGCTCTGAAAGTTACACTATCATCGTAAACTTCCATTATATATCCTGTGCCGGATTCATTATAGTAGTCACCGTCAGCATTATTGGGTCCGATACCGGGAAGATTGATTCCCCAGAAGTTGCCAATCTTATGAATTGACCATTCATGGCTGAAGCCCATATGAAGATGTCCTGTAATAAGGAAAAGATTATCATACTTATTCATTATTTCAAGAAGTGCATCGCTCTGTGCACCTACGGTACCGGCTGTATCATCAGCAGAATTCCATGCATTTACTACATTATGTGTATCCTTAAGAGGCTGATGAAGAATTACAAATACAGGCTTACCGTCTACAGTTGCCTTTTCAAGCTCACCGTCAAGCCAAGCAAGACACTCATCAGAGAAATATGACTCTTCAAATACAGACTTGTCGGTTCCGAGAACAACAAATGTATAGCCGTTTACTTCATATGTATAGGAAAGCTTTCCTTCTGCATATGCAAGCTCATCAAGGTCAAGCTTTTCATTAGTCGAATAACAAAACTCTGAAAATGTATCATAAACCTGACCGTAGGCTCTGAGTCTTACATCGTGATTACCAACGGTAAAAATGTGATTGTCGATCTTATCTTTTGCTACATCAAGATAATCAATAACAAGCTGATATTCTGCGCCCTTGCCGTTTTCAGCAATATCACCTGCGATAACAAGAGCATCAAATGTTCCCTCTGCGTTTGAAAGGTCGATTGCTGCATTCTTTGTATACTGATGTCTGTCTGCCATATAGTCAGCAACCTGAGGATCACCCCAAAGAACAGCAGTCATATTTGCATCTTCATTAACTTTGATAACATCATCTGTTGCAGGTGTACCTAAAACACCGAACAAAGAAGTGAAAGATATAAACATGACAAGCAGTTTATACATAAATGCTGTGAAAATTGAACTCATAATTTTTCATTGCTCCTTTATATTAAAAATTTTCACCTGAATAAAATGATATCGGAAATTCCCTTCCCGCCGAAAAATCTAAGCATTACATCGCTCCAGAATTTAAAGAGCTTTGTGAGTAGGGTAAGGAAGAAATCAGGTTCCTCTTCAACCTTTTCCGTACCGTTCACGATCTTGTAAATTATAGCTTCAAATCTTTCCTTTGCCGCATTAAACTCTTCCGTAGGCATATATGTGCTGTTTATTGCTGCTTCAAGCTCATTAAGTGCAGCATTGAATTCTTTTGCATCCTCTTCGGACAAATATGATGTGTCATAATCCTTCCAAAGGTTATAGCTGTTGATAATACCTCTTGAATCACGGGCAAAATTAAACTGCGGGAATGCAGGGTCTGAATAAACATTTTCGAATGATTCGTCGGTAAGTATTCTTATGGCAAGACGCATAATAACATCATTACGGGCAGTTTTTTCATGATTCTGATTTTTGAAATAGAATGTTGTTTCACACAAAATACCTGCAGATGCATCAATCAGCCTGTCTTCATCAATGTGATTATGAGTTGCATCCGTGCAATATGTATTGGCCTGAACATAATCATCGGGTAAGGACTTATTAACGCCTACACTTGTTGCACCGAATGATTCCGAATCGGTATGAATAATACCGTCCGCATTAACATCATCCCATGAATCAACTATCTGATACATTGTAAAATTATAATCCACAATGTCGAAAAATTCAACACCTTTTTCTTGTAATTCAAGAATATATTGTCTTGAATTGACCTGTGCGTTATAATACCAATCCGTCTGTTCACGAACATAAACATCCTCAGGATCGGAAAGATACATTTCACGGCAAGCGGGATAATCCTTTGAAGGAATAAGAGCCCAGAGCATTGTTGAATATTCAAGATAGTCTTCTATAAGAATATTTACGGCAGTATCAATAATATTGTTTACATCCGCATTAGGAAGAATACGAAGAATAAGATTTATAAGATATGCAAGGTATGCCTGATCTTCATCAAGAAGCGAAGGGAACATATATCCGTAAAGAGCCTCATCGTCATCAAGAAGTCCATAACGGTAAATATCACCTAAAACAGCGGCACCGTCTGCAGCGGGAACAACATAACAGACTCTGTTAACATCATCAGAAAAATCAAGTCCGTTATCAATATAAAGCTGCATAAGAGCATTTTCCAGTGAACCGCCCTGACTTATGGGAACAAGATTAACCTTATCGTGACCTGTTTCCTCTTTTGCAATCTGAATAAGCTCATAAAGCTCATTGACATTATCTATCATATTGCCGGTTGAATGATAAGAAAAGAAATACAGATGATCGAGTCCTGCTGTTTCAACATAATTATCAAGAGGAATCTGATTAAGAGCATATGCTCTTTGCTCTTCGGTAAGATTAGCAAGGCTGGTCGTGTATCTGTCAGCCTGAATATTTTTGATCACGCGTCCGTTCTCATCAAGAGCTATATTGCTGAGAAGTGCATCACCCAACACATTAGCCACAGCCTCAGCACAACGGTTATCAATATCCGTTTGAGTAATAAGTAAACCTGCAAGAGGAACAAGAGCTTCCTCAAGTGCCTGCTTAACTATTTCATCCGTTGACTTCATAAAGAAAGGTGCAGCGTAAGGCTTCCCCTCTTCGGTAAGCATTTCATTGCCGTTTTCATCAAGATATCTTACCTTGGACTGAAAAATACCCGGAATAACGATTGAAGGACAATAATCACAATCACATCCGTCGTCAGCAGCCGAAGCACTCATAACAGCAACAGTAGAAAAACAGATAAGCACAACCATAATAATTGCCAGACTTTTCGTAAATACAGTTTTCATTTTCTCTACCTTCCTAATTATTTTTACATATTATAACACCTTATATCCTGTTTTGCAATTATGTTTACAAAAATTTTATATTTTGTTAATTCCACAGGCATCATAGCTTTTATCATGTATCTATTGAAAATTTTCTTGCAAAAACGCATATGACTTGATACAATTGTAATAAAATCAGTTACAAAAAAAGAGGAACGTAAATATGATCAAAAGTGCAAAAAAGGAATTTGTATTCGTAAAAAACAAAAAAGCTCCGAGCTGTCATGCATCAACCGTATTACCGCTTGACGACGGCACGGTACTTGCCGCTTGGTTCGGAGGGGCTCACGAGGGTGACAACAGTGTTGAAATATGGGTGGCAAAAAGAGACACAGAAGGCAATTGGAGTATTCCCGTTTCAGTGAGCGAGAGTGACGATATCGCCCATTGGAATCCTGTGCTCTATCAACAGGAAAACGGACAGATAATCCTCTATTACAAACACGGAGCAACAATTCCCGACTGGATAACAAGATATATAGTAAGCTGCGACAACGGCACAACATGGAGTTCACCAAAAACTCTTGTTCCGGGCGACACAACAGGCGGCAGAGGCCCTGTAAAAAACAAATGCCTTAAATTAGAAAACGGTACGCTTCTTGCTCCCGCTTCCACAGAACAGAACAAAAAATGGATACCGTTTATTGATGTTTCCTATGATGACGGTATCACATGGGAATTCAACGGATATATGGAAAGGCCCAAATACAATGGTGCATATGTCGGTCTTATTCAGCCGACTTTATGGGAATCCGAAAACGGTGTTCATTGTCTTATGCGTTCAAACAAGGGAGCTGTTTACAGAAGTGACTCAACCGACGGTGGAATTACATGGCAAAAACCGTACAGAACGCGAATACCTAACAACAACTCCGGAATAGATTGTGTGAAAGATAATACGGGAAGGCTCTGGCTCATTTATAATCCCGTCGCAGAAAACTGGGGAGTAAGACATCCGTTGTCACTTGCGTATTCAAAGGATAACGGTAAGCATTTTACGGAGGTGCTTGTTCCGGAGCCGGGAAACGGTGAGTTCTCCTATCCTGCAATAACATGCAAAGATAATACTCTTTATATCAGCTACACATACAAAAGAAAACAAATAGTATTCTGGAAAATAGAACTGGAAGATTGACAATTACAGCAAAAGGAGCTGAAAAACTTTCGTTTTTTCAGCTCCTTTTATTATAATTTAAATTTTGCAAAGGTCATATATCCTGACGGGTATGCTTCATAAAAGAGTCCTACGGTATTATCGTTCAAACAGGTAAGACAGGAATATGCATAAAAATCAGCATATCTTCCGAATGAAGCATATTTATTTTTATCAGTAACATCATATGTTTTTAACCATTTTACACATTCATCATCAATTCTGCCGAGAAATACCTTACCCTCTGTTCTTGTCGTATCCTTACCGTTATGTCCCGTGGGTGTTGCAAGAAGAATATATCTTCCGTCATTCTCTAAATTATCCGGCAATATGAAATCTTTCGGCAATGATATTACAGAACGCTGGCATTGGGGAACTTTCGGTTCAGTCGGTTCAAGCTTTCTGAAGGTTTCTCCCCCGTCATCAGATACACTGAGAGGAATGTTTCCCCCTCCTTTAGGTCTTCCGAAGCAGAACACTTTTCCGTCGGGCATTTCCACAAGCTGACATTCATCAATGTTTTCACAGAATTCAGCCTTATTCCTTCTCCATGTGATGCCGTTATCATCGCTTATAAGTACAAGAGCCTTATTCAAAATATAGCAAGGTGCAAGTATTCTGCCTTTATACTTTTCACTTTTAAGAGTAATACCCACACCGGGACCCACTCCAAGGAATATTCCGTCAGAATTTTTCTTATAAAACGGAGTAATATCAACAGGCCGGGAAAATGTTTTTCCTCCGTCTGTGCTCTCCAACTTAAAGATATAAGATATCATCGGTGCTCTGAACGGAGCCGGAGCGGTTTCGACACAAACAAGATTTCCTGAAGCATCAAAGACTTTTTTCTTCTGAACAAATTCTATTCTGTTTTTTTTATAAACAGATTTTGTCTTGCTCACATAAATATTGCCCACATAAACATCTTCCCCAAAAATACTTTCAGGAATAAGCGGGGGAACTTTTTCAAGGTACTGCGGTTCATCACCCATACAGTAATACATATCTCCTATCGTAGCATATGCACATTCGGGGGAATGATTTTTCGGAATATAATACCTTGTTTTTTTACCGGACGAGTCATATACAAAACCGTCAGAATGTAAAGTAAATTCCTTTCCTTTTCTGACAAATGCTCCGTCAAGCTTCGTTTTTCCGGAATACAATTTTAGGCATAACCCCTTATCAGTATTGACATATCCGCTCCCCTTTTCAAGAAACTGTGACGCATGTAGTCCTTTTGATTCCGGCCAAAAATCGACAAGCATAATTACTTTACCATCATCAGTTTCCATTAAAAGCGGATCAATGGCAAACGCAGAGGTATATTCTTTTGAATCATACGGATATTTTCTTACAGGCGGAGAAAAAACTGTCTGCATATCGGAAAATGAAATACCGTTATCTGTACTTCTTCTGACTGCAATTTCAATAAAACCCCAGTCTGCACCACAGGATGCTTTATCGGCAGCAGCTATGACAGTACCTTTAAAATCTCCGTTTTTTATTGAAAGCAGCGACGGTATTCTGCCATCTGCCATATTTGAAAATTGTTTCTCGTCATCATAAAACTCTTTAAAAGCTTCACAATTTTTACCGACAAAAAGAGGATAATCTTTCATTATTCAACACCTCGCACTTCCTTTTTTGTTATAATATCACAAAAAAATTTAATTAGCAACAACCTTTCTATTGCAAATCACATTCCCATATGATAAAATTATATAAATTGTAGAAAGATGTGGTTTAAATGGCAGATAAGACAGGCAATAAAGGTGCTTTACAATTTATTAAATTTGTGCTTTTTTCCTGTTCTGCAGGCATTATTCAAATAGGAAGCTTCACTCTTATGAACGAGGTGCTGCTTAACACCGAATTTATACAGAAGCTTATAGAAAATAATGATACTTTTGCAAAAATAATGACCAATGAATACGGCCCCTTTTATCTTATTGCACTTATTCTTTCGGTTATATGGAATTTTACATTCAACAGAAAATTCACATTTAAATCTGCAGCAAACATTCCTGTTGCAATGCTTAAGGTTTTCGGTTTTTATCTGATATTCACACCTGTTTCCACACTTCTCGGCAATTACTTCACAGGAAAATTCCCTGATGTTCCCGCAATTGAGTATATAGTGCTGGGAGCAACAATGGCTTGCAATATGATAACTGAATATCTGTTCTGCAAATTTGTTGTTTACAAAAACCAGGAAAATACAGCCGTTAAATAAGGCTTTTTCATAAGGAGAGAAAATAAATGTCTGATTTTTTTTCATCGAAAAAATTTGTTCGTTTTACGGAAAAAACTATCAACAGGCTTCTCGGAAATTTTGCTGATTCACTTAATGACGGACCGTTGTTTATAAACGCATCCGAATATGACAGCAGATATTTCTACAAGGGAAATGAAAAATTCCGTAAAACGCCGGCTAAAAACGCATTCTGGAGTCTCGGTTATGCCGTAGCCGACCTTACTCCCTACGATTTCAATGAAAGGGATTACTATCTTGGCGGTTATTTGACTCCCGATAACGGTTTCAATAACAGAGTACAGAAAATCATCGATAAAATGCAATGCAGAATTATTGCCCTTGACGATAACAGCGGCAACGGCACTTCATTTTTTGCAACAATCGACTGTATCGGAACCGGAAATGCCGATATAAAGCTCATAAGAAGACGCTTTGCTGATCTTATGAAATACCGTCATCCTGATGCAAAAATTGCCTCTGTAAATGTTTTTTCGACTCATGCACATTCCTGTGTCGATACTCAGGGCTTATGGACAGATACAATCTCAAAGGTCCTTCATAACAAGAAGAAAAACAAAAAAGGTAAAGGTACATATCTCAGCGGTGCTGACAGCGAATTTATGAACGCACTTGCAACAAAGGTTGCAAACGGACTCCTTGCTGCTTACGAAGATATGGTACCCGGCACAATGACACTGGCAAAAAAAGATATCGGTAACAAATATTTTAACAACAAAAACAGAAAATCCGCTACAAGTCTTATTACGACAATCACCCGCCTTATTTTCACTCCCGACGACAGCGAAAAGACACCTACTGTTATTGCAACCATGGGAGCACATCCTGATGTTGCGGGGCTTCCCACATCAGACGGTCACGGAACAGGCAGAGATTTATGCGGCGAATACATCTATTATATGGGAGAAACCGTAAACAAAGCAGGCTACAATTTTATGTTCTTCAACGGTGCCATATGTGCTATATATATGTCCTGCGGTGCAAGTGATGACGGGGTAACACTGCTCCACAGATATGAAAAATCAGTACGCTTCGGCAGAGAGCTCGGAAGAATAGCTCTTTCTCTTACAAAGAATCTCGATGAAATCAAAAATGATCCTGTTTTATATGATGAAATGGAAATTGAAAGAGAATCGGAAGAGTCTGCAGCTAACGGTTCAAAATATACACTCTGGTGCGAGAATTGGGAACCTGTAAAAGAAACCGAAGTTAAGCCGATTCTTAATATACGGATAAAGGAAGTGCCTCTTGCGGTAACAAATCCTCTCATCAAAATAGTCGGAAAGCTCAATCTTGTTTCTTATAAGGTTCTCAGAGAAAATGACGGCACCTATACTGTCGTTACAGAAATCGGCTATATGCAGATAGGCAAAGACCTTCATATTGTTCTTGTTCCCGGAGAGTTCTGTGCAGACCTGCTGACAGGCGGTGAATCTCTTAAGGCTGAAGGCTCATTCAATAATTTAGACTTCCCCTACCCGCCTTTGACAGAAATTTTCGGCAAGGAGCTTGTAGCATTCGGTCTTGCAAATGATGCTATAGGTTATATCGTTCCCGATAACGACTATGTTCTCGGTGAATTCGGCAATCACTACCACGAGCTTATAGGCATCGGTCAGAATGCAGGCTCAACGATAATCAAATCATTTATAGAAATGAAGAATGATTTGGGGGTATAATTTATGGATTTTTCAAAAATTGCATCTTCCGCACTCAAAGGTATCACAAAAATAGGCAAATACGATTACACACAGCCCATCCCCGAAAGTGAATTCAATTACACAAAAGAGGCCGCCTCAAAATATTTTACTGCAGGCTTCGGTAAAGCTGTAATGCTTCCCGATGATATAAAAACAAAAAAGTATTACATAGCAGGCTACGGTGAAAATAATCCGGCAAAGGGCGTTATTGATCCTCAATATGCACACGCATTATGGCTTGATGATAATTCAGGTAACGGCGGTCACCTTTTTGTTTCGCTTGATATAGTAGGACTTCTCAACAAAGATGTAAATGCTCTGAAAAAAGCTCTCGGTGAGTTTTCAGAAAAAACGAACTGTCAGACGATTACAATTATGAGCACACATAATCACGCCGGTATTGACACTATGGGAATATGGGGTAAGCTTCCGCACACGGGAAAAAGCAGAAAGTTTATGACTATCCTCTTCAATGCAGTAATTACCGCGGCAAGCGATGCCTACAGAGATCGCCGAGAGGGTAAGCTTTATCTCGGAACCGTTGAAGTTCCCGATATGCAGGAGGATATAAGAACTCCTGTTGTCTATTCAAAAACACTTACCCGCCTTCGTTTTGAGCCCAATGACGGTTCAAGAGAAATATATTTCCTTAACTTTGCTTCACACTCTGAATCTCTTCAGGGCTGCAATTCACTTGTAAGTGCTGATTTCCCCTGTTATCTCCGAGAAAAAATCAAAAAAGAAACAGGTGCTGAAACCATATACGGTGTAGGAGCCATCGGGGGTATGATAAGCATGGAAATTGAAGATGAAGATAAACTCAGACGGGAAAATCGTTTACTCGAGTCAACAAGAAATATAGGTTATAAGCTCGCTGATTATGCTCTAAGTATAAAAAAGGAGAAAAAACTTCAACCGAGAATCAGTTACATTAAACAAGAGTTTTATGTCCCCGTAGAAAACCCTGTTCTGACAATAGCTTGTCAGTTGGGTCTGTTAAATGCAGATGCATATAAAATTCCATACTCCGATAAAAAAGCTCTCAAATCGGAACTGAACTACTATGAAATAGACGAGCTGAAAATTCTGATGATTCCCTGTGAGCTCTTCCCCGAGCTTGCTTACGGCGGATATCTTGATGATGATGAGTCTGCCGAAGGACTTTCACCCGATATCAACCCCGAACCTTTAATTGATATTGCCGATGACAAAAATCTCCTTATTTTCGGTCTTGCAAATGACGAATTAGGATATGTATTACCTCCCAATGACTTTATGCTTAATGAAGACTCACCTTATCTCGATAAGGCAATTGACCGTTTCGGAAGAAGACATTACGAGGAAACAAATTCTATGGGACCGGAAACAGCACAGATTATTGCTGACAATTTCAGCATAATAATGGAAAAGGTTAATACTGCTAAGTCAGATTAATAAATAAACGGAGGAATAATAAAATGAAAAAAGCAAAAAGAATGATAGCTCTCATGCTTACAGTTGTAATGGTACTTCTCACTATGGCTGTTCCCGCATCAGCAGCATCAAAAATTGACCCGTCGGAAAGTGTTGGGGCAAAAATTGAAGCAACACTCTACCAGCTTCTTGATAAGGTTGTAACTTGTCTTGTCAAGGTTCTCAATCTTTTCATTCCCGGACTCAACTGGGGTGACTCTTGGCAAAATTACGATGATTATGTAACACCCGAAGGCTTCTACGCAGGCGAAGAATCATTTGACACGGAGGTTCAGGAGGGTGCTCAGTGGAGTGCAGGCTATGCATATGCTTCACTTCTGGAAGGACTTAATATTTTCGACGGAACTTTCTATATGGCAGGAACGCTTGAAGCAGTTGAAGGCAGAGTCCCCACTGCAATTATCGACGACCAGGGTGTTAATGTATACGCTCTTTCAGACGGCACAAGCGGTATTGTTGTTCAGGCTGTAATTGACGGCTACGGTATTGCAAGAGGCGATGTTCTTACTATCAGAAATAAACTTGCAGATTTTGCAAAAGAAAATAATATTATCAGCATAAATATATCCGTACTTCATCAGCATTCCGGTATTGATATTCTCGGTATGGGTGCTCCCCTTCTTCCTGCAATACTTAAAAATCCCGCATTAAGCCTTATCGGCGGAAATATTGAAGATTATGTCGGCGGAAAATCTGTTGAATTTATGAACAACTTATATGATGTTGTCGCCGATGCCGTTATTGCTGCTGTTAATGATATGGAAACAGGTACACTCTACTATGGCAGTGTTGATGCAAGCGAGCTTATGTATGATAAGCGTGAGCCTATCACATTTGACGGTGAGCTTCACAGATTCCGTTTTGATCCCGATAATGAAGAATCCAATGAAATCTGGCTTTGTGAAGCAGGTATACATGCAGTAGGCTTTGGTGCAGGTGCGGATGTTATTTCTGCTGACTTCCCTTATTACTTCAAGGAATATGTCAAAGAAACAACAGGTGCAGATGTTGTATATGTTCAGGGTGCTGAGCTTGCTATTACAACCGAATACGATAACATTGAATACGAAGTAACAGAAGCAAATTCAAAGGTAAAAGCATACGGCACAGAGCTTGCTAAAAAAGCAATTTCAATTGATAACGAAATAAAGCTTGACCCTGTTCTCAATGTTGCGTTCGAGGAAGTTACTATTGAAACAGATAACCAGATTCTCACCCTTGTTGTAAGAGAAGGCCTCATCAACAGTGTTATTACAAAAGACTGTCTCGGATATAACATTATTACTGAAATCGGTTATATGGAGCTCGGAAACGAAGTCGGTATAGTACTTGTTCCCGGTGAAATTGCAGCAGAAATTATCTGGGGCGGTGTTGTAGGAGCAGACAAGAGCTGGACAAATGAAACATGGGACTATGCTCCTTGGTCCGAAACTGCAAAGGTGAACAAGCTTATATGTTTCGGTCTTAACAATGACCAGATAGGCTATATTCTTGCTGACAATGACATACATTCAATGTTCACAGAAAATGAAGAAATCAACGCTTCTTCAACAAAATCAGGTTCTGCATTAACAAAGGCTTTTGAAGAGCTTATTGCTACTGTAAAATAATACTATATAAACCAAATAAATCGGTGTAGCTTTTACGCTACACCGATTTATTTATTTTACATTATAGGAAATTCCTTCCTATAATGTAAAAAGATTACAAACAGCTCTTACTGTTCACTTTCTTTAACTTCAATTCCTTTTTTCATAAGAATAATAAGAGGAATAAGTGCAACGGCAGCAGCGGCGGCTGCATAAGCGAACATCATTGATGAAGGTAAAAGCTTCTGCACATGAACTTCATTTTCAAAATAAATCTGTGAACCCCTACTTGCAATTTCTCCAAGCTTAGGTCCGATAATCATGGGAATAAGAACAACAAAAATCATTCTGACACCTTGAAAAAGCCCTGCTTTTCCGACGGGAGTAAAGTCTCTTACAAGAGCACTGAGCTGAATCGAAAAAATGAAATATGCGGTAACAGCAGGAAGAGCACAAGCCAAAAAGTAGAAAATATTATTTTTACTTAAAGCAGCTCCTACAAGGCAAATTACAAGAATAACGATACTGGGAATAAATATTGATTTTTTGTCCTTATTTGCCATCCTCATAAACACTATTGCAATTACAACTGCTGCTGCAACACCAATAACCACTGCTATTATGGGCAATGCAGTAATTTCAATTGTCTCCAATGCAGGAAGAAGAGCGTGCTGAATGTAAATAAAGAAATACGGGAAAAAAGTCTGGAAAGCAACGCAGATACATGAAAATGCGGCAAGGGCAAGATAAAGGCGGATATTTTCCTTTATAACAGACGGACGGAAGGTATAAACAAGATTTCTGAAATAATTGATTTTTTCATTTTCGGGACTTTTACTTTTAGGTTCTTCGAGTATAAACAAACCAAGAACACCGCAAAGAACAACAAAAATACCGAGTCCGACAAAAAATGCTGTATAAGAAATTGTGCCTGCCTGTGCCAATGTGTTGAAGCCTAAAACAACAACGGTAGCAACAAGAGGAAGAATTGCAAGAAGCGTTTCAACCTTAGGTCTTGTTGAAGGAGTGGTTACATCTGTTACCCAGGCATTGAAAGCGGAATCGTTACTGGTTGAGCCCATACAAGTCATCACGCAGTCCATAACAATAACTGTCCACACACTTGTAAGAAGAAGACTTACTTCATCCGTGATACCTGTAAGAGAAGCAATATTATCCTTGGTAATAAATCCGAATAAGCCTGTAACTATACCCCATGCGATATATCCGACAGATATAAACAATCGTCTGTTTTTGAATTTGTCACTGAGATTTCCCATTATAAAAGTAGTGAGAACAGCAACAACAGCGGAACAGGCAACCATCATATTAACTGCAGACATCGCTTCAAATTTTGATACTGCTTCCTGTGATGCATCTGCATATACGGAATTGTATAAAAATGTATTGAAGCACATATTTTCTACA
Source organism: uncultured Ruminococcus sp. (assembly GCA_964440255.1). Lineage (GTDB taxonomy): Bacteria > Bacillota > Clostridia > Oscillospirales > Acutalibacteraceae > RUG806. The sequence goes on from CAYTRD010000047.1 coordinate 14,679, forward strand.
TTCCAGGCAAGCTGACCTGTAAGACTGAAAATAATTATATTTATCCAGGTCTTTTTTGTAAGTTTCTTTTCCATATTTTGCTCCTTTATGTTCCAATAAAGTGCCTTACCTTGTGAGGTAAGGCACTTTAAGCATACATCATATTATTTAATTTTTAATTCTCGAAAAGAAAAATTCCTTTCTTTCGGGAGTATTTATTACAACTACAGGCTTTATCTGATTGAGAACTCTTCCCTGAGCAACAAGCGAAGACTTATAAGCAGCATATGCTCCCGTTTCAAGCTGATAAACAATGGGTTCTCTGAGCATTCCCCATCTTCTGTATTTATCATACTTTTCATTACATTCTCTGAAAGACTCATCAATGAATGCTTCAACCTCTGCTTTTTTTACAGTCGGAATATCCGATTCGCTATCGCAAAGGAAAGCATATCGCGGAAGAGCACCTGCTTCATCGGTATCTCCGTAAAAGCTGTATCCATTGAAAGATAAGCCATATTCCTGCTGAACCTTATTTGCAACGAAATCAAGCATCTGAGTTGTGGTCTTTTCATTTGCAACATTAAGCCCCATATTGGATCTGTAAAGGAACTCAATTTTAGGCGTTTTATTGTGCATTCCCGTAACATGAACAATGTCAAGTATACGGTATCTGTAAAGCCCCGAAAAATTGGTAACAATGATTTCATAATCCTTGCCGACTTCAATCTCATTCATAAGAAGAGGTCTTGTACCCTCGGGAGCATCAACAGGTAAAAATTCATAAATAATACTTCTCGGAAGAAGCACATAATCATTTGCATTAAGAGTGATGGGCATAGCCATAAAGCCTTCCGAAGCAGCATAGCCCATATTATGAAGAGGAAGGTCACCGATATATCTGTGGAGTTTTTCAACATAAACTGAAAGTGTTGAGCTTATCATACCATAACCCCAGCAAACCTTAGGCCATATTCTCTTTGCAATCGGAATTTCAGTATCAAAGCCTTTGGAAAACTCCTCACGAAGCTCTTTTGCACGCTTGGGATCGGCTTTGAATTTTTTCTCATACTTATTTCTTAAAGACACGGGACATCTTACAGACGGATCGATAGTACCTTTTTCGATATCGTCACAAATCATTTCCCAATTTGCCTCAAGATACTCAAACATTGTAAGCATAAGAGTGATAACCATTGAACCGAGATATGTAACATTACGGTTTACAAGAGCTGCTCTCAACTGAAAATAAGACATATCCGTATTTTCCTCATCCTCGGGATACAAAATATCCACGGGAGTTGTTGTAAAGAACGGAAGAAGAGGCTTTAGATATGTAAACGGAATCTGTCCGGCACCGTTACAACGCATACCGTTTTTCAGAGGATGACCGTTAAGAGAAAGAAGAAGCGGTCCCATCTGTGCAGGAAGACTCTTGTAAATACCCTTATCCTTAAAATATTTTGCGGCACAAGCAGGTGTTGCAGCAAAACCCATAGATTGCATATTAAAAAGGTCTCTTGCAGTTTTGGGCTGTAATTTAGGTTTTCCGACACTGCCCGAGGATGAGCAATATCTTATAACCTTACTGCCTGTAATTATATTTTCTTCGTTATTTTCAACCATACGGTCTACAAGAGAAACATAATCCTCAAAAGTGGAAAGCGGAACCTTATCCTGATAATCCTTAAGAGTGTGAATATCGGCAAAACCATACTTTTTTCCAAGCTCACAATCTTTATTCCTTTCCATTATAGCTTCAAGAGTTTTTTGCTGCGTTTCCATAGGAATAGCAGTAAAATGATTAAATCCTTTGAAAACAATATTACCCAAAAACACACCAATATTAGAGATTGCCATACATACTCTCCTATTTTGATAATCTATGAACGAATTATAGCATAATACAAATTCAGTTTCAACAGTATTATTCTAATAAATTATGTAAAAGCAACACAATTCAAATAAATGTATATTATTTCTTACAATGCTCGCCTACAAATTTTTCCATCCATATCATATCATACCATCGTCCGAACTTATAGGCACATTTGTGAAATGTCCCTACAAGAGAGTAACCCATATGTGCATGGAAATTCATACTGTTGTTATTAAGATACTCGTCTTCTTTTTCGGTATATGCAATACAGGCGTTTGCATTTGTAAAGCCTCTCTCTGAAAGTTCTCTTTCAAGTGCAGTAAGAAGAATTCTTCCGTACCCCTTCTTTGACTCCCCTGTTTTTAAGTAAATCGTGTTTTCCACAGAATATTTATAAGCCTCTCTTGTCTTGAAAGGACCTGCATATGCATATCCCTTGATTTCTCCTTCATCCTCAAGCACAAGATAAGGGTACTTCTTTAATGTATTTTGTATTCTTGAACGAAATTCCTCAACCGACGGGACATCATATTCAAAGGAAATTGCAGTATTGCTGACATAAAATGAATAAATATCAAGCAG
>CAYTRD010000048.1:0-16317 GCA_964440255.1 uncultured Ruminococcus sp.
AGGGAATTTGTACGGCAAATTCCAATCTGTTTACAGATAACTGTCCTTAGCAACCTCGCTCGTAGCCCAAGACACTTGGGCTACGGAATCCGGATTCTTTTTTACCATACTAAATTTACACTGAGCCCGTCTACCGTGTAGCTTACATCGCCCTTTTTATTTGCATCAATTGAGGCGGTGAAGGCTTCGAGCATTTCTTCATCGGGCATTACGATCGTTGATTTAACCGTAAGGGCAGTAGGCAGATATCTCTTGTTGCTTAAGTGGAAGCCACTTATCCACCAATGCTGTTGAAGCTCACGGTTTATAATTATTTTATCACCCACAAGCACCTGAAGCGACATGGGAAGCTCCTGATCCTCACTTGCACAGTTATAGTAAGAGCCTATTGTTGAGCCGGGAACACGGCTGTAGATACCAACCTCGGCACCGTTGGAAATGAAGTAGTTACCCTTCCAAACCTGAATCATCCATTCAAGTCCGTCATAAGTGAACTCGAAGCGTCTTGTGATATAGGAATAAGATATGGGCATTGAGTTTGCAACTATATCATACATTATACAGAAGCCGAAGTTTCTCATCCAGCAGTCAACGGTTGTGTAGACCATCATTTCATAGATATTGAAATTATAGCCCGAGCCGAACATACCTGTGCCCTTATCGTTATAGCACTCACCTGTTTTCATATTTATATGAAGACCTGCATCGTGAATTTCTGTTGTGCCGTCCTCATATTCAAGGTAAAGCATTACCTTGTAAACATCCTTTTCGTCTGTCTTCTCGGTGTAGATATTCATTTTCTGAATAATGCTCATATATGCACCGATTGCGTGACAGATTGACGCCATCATATCGTTACCGTTTGCAAGGTATTCGTCAGCCTTCTTATATCTTGCTTCACGGAATTCTGTTGTGTTGATGTTATATGTGTTCTTGAGGAAGCTTGCAAGAACATTGATATTGGGAATATTTGCAGCTATAAGTGCAAGGTCAAGACCGCTTTCTGAACATATCTCACTTGAAATACCGACAATCACTTCATCAAGTGTTACATTGAATTTATCAATCTGAGGCTCTTCACCTGTGAGAAGAGTTATAAAGGTCTTCAATATATTCAGAATTTTTCCGAAATCCTCTGTTGAAATTATGGGAATTCCCGCTTCAAGCATTTCGGTTTTATAGCTTTCAACACTGCTCTCTTCTTCGGCGTTAACCAAAGGCACTGCCGTGAATAACATTATGAGTGCAAGCACCAGAGAAATTATTTTTTTCATAAATTTCTGCTCCTTTGATTTCAAGATAAACATTAACATACAATTAACAATATTTTACTACATCATTTTATAAAAAGCAAGTATCATCAAAGGTTTTCTGTGTTAATCTTTTGTTAAAGTTGCAGTTTTTTTGATTATGGATTATAATAAAGCCAATAAACGAAAGGCAAAAGAAATGACATATATCAGAAATTTTTTCAAGGGCATAAAACTGAAGAACTGCATAATATCCGTGCTCGGCGGTATTATTCTCTCCTTCGGAATATATAATATCCATTCCGTATCGGGTGTTACCGAGGGCGGAACGCTGGGACTTACTCTTCTTTTTGAAAATTGGTTCGGGCTGTCACCTGCCGTTTCGGAAATAATACTGAACGGAATCTGCTACATAATAGGCATACGAGCTCTCGGCAGATCCTTTTTAATCTACTCTGCAGTATCTACCCTGTCCTTCAGTATTTCCTACCGTATATTCGAGTGTTTTCCGAGAATTTATTCGGAAATTGCCGAATTTCCCGTAGCGTGTGCAATTCTCGGTGCCGTTTTTGTAGGGGTCGGTGTCGGACTTTGTGTAAGAACGGGCGGTGCCCCCTGCGGTGACGATGCCCTTGCCATGACAATATCAAAGCTTACAAAAATTAAAATTCAATGGGCATATCTGATTTCCGACCTGACGGTTCTCGCCCTTTCTCTTACATACATAGAACCTAAAAGAATCATATGGTCACTTGTTACCGTTGTAATATCGGGACAAATTATCGGCTCCATCGCAAGAAAACAATAAAATGTAAGAGGTTGGATACCGGATGAAAGCTTTTGCCCCAAATTTTACGGTCATAACAAGTAATCTTTATAATATAACCATGACTCGACGAAACCTCTGACAGGTTTCTTCTTCACTATTTCTTCTTATCTTATATTTCAAACGAAAAAACTCCCCGAAAGGTTTTTACGCCTTCCGGGGAGCAACTATTTTTTCGACTTATTTGAACATCAGTCTATAAATACCTTATTTAACTGTGCAATACATAAAGTACTTGTAGCCGAGGGGGTTGGAGAAGAAGCCTTCTACTGAATCGTCAACCATGTAAAGGTCTGTGTAGAAGTAGAGAGGAATTATACAACCGGATTCCATAAGGATATCTTCAGCGAGGTGCATAAGTTCATAACGAGTTTCGTTATCTGTGCAGCTCTTGATTGTGTTGATAAGAACGTCATAAGTCTGAGCCCATGTGCCGTCTTCAACCTTGATGTCATAGCCGTAAGCTGTGAGGTCAAGATCATAGATAGCAAGGTCAGCGTGATCACCCTTACCGTACTGGATATCGTTGTTACCGGAAACTGTTGTCCACATATCAAGGAAGCAGATGGGATCGTTGTAGTCAGCAACCCAACCGTTACGAGCGATTGAATATTCGCCGTTCTTTCTTGTGTTAAGGAATGTGTTCCATTCCTGATTTTCAAGAGTCATGCTGATACCGATAGCATCGAGCTGACCTGCAAGGTATTCACCGATAGCCTTGTGGCTGTCATTTGTGTTGTAGAGGTATGTAAGCTTGGGGAAGTTTGTGAACTTGCCTGTAGCTTCATCAAATGTGTAGTACTTCTTAAGAGTAGCCATAGCAGCGTCATAGTTTGTCTGAACAGCGTCCTTGGATACATCATAGTAACCGTCGAAAGCATCTTCTGTGCTGTTAGCTGTCTTGTAGAATTCTGTACCGTCGGGATTTGTCATACCCATAGCAACGAATGAGGAAGCAGGAATCTGACCGCCCTGAGCGATTTCTTCAACGATGTAGTTTCTGTCGAAGAGGAGACCGATAGCACTTCTGATTTCAGCCTTTGCAGCTTCAGCTTCTGCACCTGTAAGAGTGCTGTCAGCAGGAAGGATCTCTTCGTTGATGTTCCAGCATACATAGTATGTACCTATCTGACCTGCAACTACAAATTCATCAGCATAGTCTGCCTTAAGAGCAGTGATTTCATTTGTGGGAACATCGTCGATAAGGAGCCAGTCACCGTTCTTGAAGTTGGTGAGCATATTGTTAGCATCATCGGAAAGATAGAACTTAAGCTCGGGCATTGTGATCTTGTCAGCATCAACATAGTTTTCGTTCTTTGTAAGAGTGATAACACTGTTGTGCTCCCAAGCGGAGATTGTGTAAGCACCGTTGTTTACATATGTAGAGGGATCTGTAGCCCAAGCTTCATTGGAAACAACATCTTCACGTACGGGATAGTAGGTGGGGAATGCGAGAAGCTCGTTCCAGTATGCAACTGCATTGTTAAGAGTAACAACAAGAGTCTTGTCGTCAGTAGCTTCAACAGCAAGCTTTGCATCGGGGTTAACGAATTCTTCATCATCGTTTGTTTCCCACATTTCAGCATAACCCTTAACTACATCGAACATATAGTTGTAGTCAGCGGAAAGAGCGGGAGAAGCTGCACGGTTCCAAGCAAATACGAAATCAGCAGCGGTAAGATCCTTACCGTCGGACCACTTAAGGCCGTCTCTGAGTGTATAAGTGTAAGTAACTGTGCCGTCTTCATTAGCAACGCCTTCAACAAGCTCTGTTGCACAGTCAGCAACAATAACAAGCTTGCCTTCAGCATCCTGTGACCACTTTGCAAGACCTGCAAAGAGGTGTGCGCACATTGTAGCGCCGTCAACCGCAGAGTTAAGAGCGGGGTCAAGTGTATCGGGTTCAGATGCAAGACATACTGCAAGAGAAGTTACAGGAGTATCGTCATCTGTGTTACCGCCGCAAGCTGCAAGGCTGAGAACCATTACAAGTGCAAGAGCAAGAGCAATAATTTTCTTCATTGTTTTTTCTTCCTTTCGAAAAAATATTTATCTGTATATGACACAAAGAGTATTGCACTCCCCCCTGTGCCACACAAAGAACAAAGAGAATTCGGATTTCGGAGATTTCCCCTATGCCGTTTTCCCGTTACCGAGGGAACAGAGCATTAGCGGAATAAGCTGCGAAAGCATCTTCCGAAACATTTGCGGAGCAAATATATCACTGTCCGAAGGACAATATCACTATTGCGAAAGCAATAATATCTCTCATTCCGCAGGAATGAATATCACTGCAGAAATGAACGATTTAATCGTTAATTTCTGCAACTCTGTGGCAGGCTACAAAATGTCCCTTTGAAACCTCTTTGAATTCGGGCATACTTTCAGCACACTTTTCAGTTGCATACTGACATCTTGTTCTGAAAGGACAGCCAGAAGGTGCATTAAGAGGACTGGGTATATCTCCCTGTAAAGCAATTCTCTGATTTGCCCTTGCAATTTTGGGGTCGGGCATAGGAACTGCTGACATAAGAGCCTTTGAATAGGGATGAAGCGGACGGTCGCAGATCTCGTTTGCCTCTGCAAGCTCTACCATCTTACCGAGATACATAACTGCGATTCTGTCGCTTATGTGACGAACGACCAAAAGGTCGTGGGCAATAAAGAGATATGTAAGATTGAGCTTTTCCTGAAGCTCGTCGAACATATTGATAACCTGTGCCTGAATGGAAACATCAAGTGCGGAAACAGGCTCGTCGCAGACTATAAAATCGGGGTTAACTGCAAGTGCACGGGCAATACCGATTCTCTGACGCTGACCGCCCGAGAATTCGTGAGCGTAACGGGATGCGTGCTCACTGTTCAGACCTACATGACCCATAAGCTCGAGGATTCTTTCCTCACGCTCTTTCTTATCAGCACAGAGCTTATGTATATCAAGAGGTTCACCGATAATATCGGAAACTGTCATACGGGGGTTAAGTGAGGAATAAGGATCCTGAAAAACCATTGTGGCTTTCTTTCTGAATTCCTTTATGTCGGCTTTGCTCTTTATGAGCTTTCCGTCATAATATATCTCACCTGCGGTGGGCTTATAAAGGTGCAGAAGAGTTCTTCCGACTGTAGTCTTACCGCAGCCCGACTCACCGACAAGGCCGAGAGTTTCACCCTTATTTATGGAGAATGAAACATCGTCAACAGCCTTAAGGGGCTTTGAACGGAGAAGTCCTACATTTATGTTGAAATATTCCTTTAAGCCTTTTACTTCTATAAGGGGTGTGTTATTACTCATTATTCTTCTCCCCCTTTATCATTAAGAGTAATTTCTCCGGAATCAACCTTTTCCTTTATACACTGCCAGCAGGCTGACCAATGGGAATCCGAAATGTCAACTACAGGTGCACGCTCGGCAAGACATATCTTCATAGCGTTGTCGCAACGGGGTGCAAAGGGACAGCCCTTAGGCATATTCAGCAGGTCAATGGGTGTACCCGTGATAGGCTGAAGCTTTGTTCCTGCCGAGGTAGTTGAGGGAATGGAACGCATAAGACCCTTTGTGTATTCGTGCTTGGGTGAATAGAATATCTCGTCTGCAGTACCCTTTTCACAAATTGAGCCTGCATACATAACGATAACCTCGTCACACATCTGAGCCACAACACCGAGGTCGTGAGTAATCATAATAATTGCCATTCCCAGCTCCTTCTGAAGTGAATTCATAAGGTCGAGGATCTGTGCCTGAATCGTAACATCAAGAGCCGTTGTGGGCTCGTCTGCAATAAGAATATCAGGCTCGCAGGCAAGTGCCATAGCTATCATAACACGCTGACGCATACCGCCGGAGAACTCAAAGGGATACTGCTTCATTCTCTTTTCGGGCTCGTTTACATTAACGAGTCTGAGCATTTCAACTGCTCTTTCATATGCCTGCTTTTTATTTCTGTCCGTATGAAGCGTGATTGCTTCAATAAGCTGATGTCCTATGGTATATGTGGGGTTAAGAGAGGTCATGGGGTCCTGAAAGATTATTGAAATCTTGTTGCCTCTGACGGTCTTCATAACCTTTTCGCCTGCACCTACAAGCTCGAGTCCGTCAATTTTAATCGAGCCGGAAACTATCTTACCCGTTGATGCAAGAATCTGCATAATTGAATATGCCGTAACTGATTTACCTGAGCCTGATTCACCGACAATGCCTAAAACCTTGCCTCTTTCAAGCTCAAATGAAATACCGTTAACTGCCTTTACCTCGCCGGCATCCGTGAAAAACGAGGTATGCAAATCTTTAACTTCCAATAAAGCCATAACATACTCTCCTTTCTCAGTTGTTAAGCTTGGGGTCAAATGCGTCGCGAAGTCCGTCACCGAAGAGGTTCAGGGACAATACGATAAGTGAAATAACGATTGCGGGAATTACAAGTCTGTAGGGGTATGATGTCATACCGTTAAGGGCATCGGATGCAAGAGAGCCGAGAGAAGGCATGGGAGCATTAACACCGAGACCTAAGAATGAAAGATAGCTTTCGGTAAAGATAGCCGAGGGAATCTGAAGAGCAGTTGAAATGATAACAACGCTTATGCAGTTGGGAATAAGGTGCTTTTTGATGACCCAGCTTCCCCTTGCACCCGTTGCCTTTGAAGCAAGAACATATTCCTGCTCACGAAGAGAGAGAATCTGTCCTCTTATAAGGCGTGACATAGATACCCAGTATAAAAGTGCGAAAACGAAGAAAAGGCTTATGATGTTGGCACCTATCTTTTCAAGCACCGTGCCTGCTATCCATTCTTCAACGACATCACCCATAACGGCAGCCAGAAGAATAACCATAAGCATATCGGGAAGCGAATAGATAACATCAACTATTCGCATAATGATCATATCTGCCTTACCGCCCACATAGCCGGAAACCGAGCCTACGATAAGACCTATGATAAGAACGATGATACTTGCAAAGAAGCCGACGGCAAGAGAGATTCTTGCACCGTATATAACTCTTATAAAGTAGTCACGGCCTGCAGAGTCCGTTCCGAAAATATGGGGAAAAATCTTTTCGCCTGCTTCGATTCTTGCCTGCTCCGTGCTTCCGTATTCAAAGGGAGCGAGGTTTGAATATGTAGGGTCAACAGGCTTACCGGGGGTAATACCTAACTGCTGGTCATATGCATAGGGCCAGAACATAGGAACAAATATAGCTGACAAAGTTATGAGAACAACAACTATAAAACTGACTGTTGCAACCTTATTTTTAAGAAGTCTTTTTACACCGTCCTTAAAGAAGGTGGTGGACTCTCGCATCTGTACTATATATTCTTTATCTTCTGCTGTAGCAGGAATAAAAGCATCAAGGTTTACATGCAGACTGAAAGGGTTCTTTTTCATTGCCTTATTCCTCCTTATTCAAGATTGATTCTGGGGTCAACAACCTTATAAAGGATGTCACCCACAAGATTCATAATAACGATAAGTGCGGCAAGAACTATGGTTGTACCCATAATAAGAGGATAGTCACGGCTTGTTATGGAATTAACAAAATCTCTGCCGACACCGGGAACTGCAAATATCTTTTCAACAACAAGTGAGCCTGTAACGATATATGCAAGCATGGGTCCGAAATATGTGATAACGGGAATAAGAGAATTTTTAAGTGCGTGTCCGAAAATGATCTTTGCACCCGAAACGCCCTTTGCCTTTGCAGTTCTTATATAATCCTGTCCTAAAACATCAAGCATTGATGAACGGGTAAGACGGGTGATATAGGCAGTGGGGTAAAGTGCAAGAGTAATAACGGGAAGCACCAGACCGCCCTCGGCATTACCGTTTGCAGGGAACCAGCCCAGCTTCAATGAGAAGGTCAGCAGCAGCAACGAGCCCATAATAAACGAGGGCATTGAAACGAATGCCGTGGTAATAACCATTATTACACGGTCAATAAGCCGATTTCTGCGAAGAGCCGCGATAGCACCAAGCACAACACCTATACCAAGGGCTATGAATGCCGCAGTAACGCCCAGTGCCGCAGATGTCTTAAGTCCGTCTGCAATAATATCTATAACCTGTCTGCCTCTCTGCTTAAGTGAGGGACCGAAATCGAAATCTGTCACGATATCGGAAAGATATGTAAGATACTGTTCAAAAACAGGCTTGTCAAGACCGTATTTTGCTTCAAGCTGAGCCTGTGCAGCAGGAGTGATAGCTTTTTCGCTTGCAAAGGGACCGCCGGGAACAGCTCTTGTTACAAAAAAGGTAATTGTGATAACTATCCAGACTGTGAATATCATCAGAAGCACACGCTTACCTATGTAAATCAGTGTTTTAGTATTCATATCAAGACTCCAATCATAATATGCCCAATGCGTTTAGGCACAAAAACAGTTATATGTATTTTACCCGAGAGAGTACAAAAAAGCAACAGTTTAAGTGTGATTTTAACAATTTGTAACCTTTTTTACAAAAAACTAATAAGGGTCATTAAGAATATTGGTCAATCTCACTTGATTTCTGTTTGTATATATATTAAATTTATATTAAAATAAATACATAATAAGCAAGGAGCGGAATATATGAAAAAATATGGTTATGTTGCGGTAATCGGCATTGACGGAATGGGAAAATTCAACTCACAGACCGACACACCGAACCTTGATAAAATATTCCAAAAGGGTGCTGTGGCATGGTCTGCCGTTTCACAGAATCCCACCATCAGTGCACAGAACTGGGGGGCTATGCTGCTCGGTGCAACACCTCTTGTACATAAGCTGACAAACGGCAGTATCAGTAACGAGCATTATACCAACGATGCACTCCCCTCTGTTTTCAGACGCATCCGTGAGGCTGACCCCGTCTGCTATCTTGCTTCCGTGTGCAACTGGAATCCCATAAACCACGGCATTGTGGAGGAGGGGCTCGGTGTCGAAAAGCTGACAGCACCAAATGACAAGGAGCTGACTCCCCTTATTACAGATTGCGTTAAGAAAAAGCCGAAATTCCTCTTTGTTCAGCTTGACGATGTTGACGGAGCAGGACATTCGGGCGGCTACGGCACAGAGCATCACTATGAAGAGATAAGACGGGCAGACGGCTACACGGGTGAAATTTATAACGCTTATAAGGAAGCGGGAATCCTCGAAGAAACGCTCTTTATCGTGATTGCCGACCACGGCGGTGTAAGAAACGGTCACGGCGGATACACCGATACCGAAAAATATGTATTTATGGGTATTTCGGGAAAAGATGTCAACGAATGCTTTATAGAATATGCCGAGACCCGTGATATTGCCGCCATTGTGCTTTATGCATTGGGGCTTCCGGTTCCCGAGTATGACGAAGAGGGCTTCACCTCACAGATTCCCGAGGGCATATGGGACGGAACAAGGCCTTATTACAGAAAGCCTGCCGAGCGGACCGTGATTCCCGTAAGAGAAACACCCGACAATATATTTGACTTTATTTCTGAGGATAAATTCAAGCTTCTTATGCACCTTGATAATTCCCTTTCAGATCTTTCGGGCAATAACACAATAAAGCAGAAGGGAACCGTAAAGTTCTATTCAAACGGTGTAAACGGTGCCTGCGGTGAGTTCGGAAAGACAGGCTTTGCCGTAACGGATAATGTTACCTTCGGTGAAGAAAGCTTTTCCATGGTATTCTGGGCAGAAACCGACAAGAGCATAACGGAAGCACCTGCAATTATGGGAAATCAGGACTGGTGGTGGCAGAGCCGTAAAAAGAAAGGACTTACCGTGGCACTTCGGAGTAACGATATAATGTTCAATATATCCAACGGAAACGACCACATTGACACGGTAGTCCCCTTCCCCGAGGAAATGGAGGACGGCTGGATGCACTATGCCGTGGCATTTGACAGAGAGAACAAGGAGATACGCTTTTATAACAACTTCAAGCTTCGGCACAAGATCACCGTACCCGAAGATTATCTTATTTCATACGACACGGACTATCCCTTCGTTATCGGCAATGACGGCAAGGGTGTATATAACAATGTTTCCCACGATTTCATTTTCAGACTTGACGACATTATGATATTAAATGAAGCCATAAATGATGAGGGAATTGAAGATATCAGAAAGTACTATTACGGAGAGTAAATTATGAACGGTAAAGAACTTCGCTTCAGGAACGGTAAATTCAGAATATTATGCTTTTCCGATGCTCACGGAGTATACGACTTTGATAAAAGAGTCGTCCGTGACATTGATGCAATCACGGAAAATACAAAGCCCGACCTTGTGCTGTTTTTAGGTGACAATGTATGGCGTGACGGTGCAGAAAATGCACAGACGCTCCGTCATTTTATGACTGCAATCGTAAAACCGCTCAATGAAAGAAATATCCCGTGGGCACATGTTTTCGGCAACCACGATATGGAAAGAGGCTTTGAAACCAAGGCACAGGAGCCTGTTTATGAATCCGTTGAGGGCTGTCTTTCAAGTGCGGGCCCCGAGGAGATAAGCGGTATAGGCAACTGGGTGCTTCAGGTAAAATCGGAGCACTCCGATAAGACCGTATACAATATATGGGGACTTGATTCGGGCAGAGGCATCGGTGAGTTTCTTGACTACTGCCACCTTCCGAGGGATACCAAAACAAAGCTCTCCGACCCGTTACATGTTTCTTCATCCTATGATGTCGTAAAATTCGACCAGCAGATGTGGTACTGGAACGAATCCCTAAGGATAGAAAAAGAAAACGGAGGGAAAGTGCCGGGACTTATGGTTATGCATATGGCTTTCCCCGAATATGTGCTTCTTTATAAGAATGTTCAGGAAACAGATTTCAGGGGTACTCACCGTGAAAGTGTAGGCAGCGGCCCTGTGAATTCAGGAATGCTTGCAACTCTCGCACAGAGAGGTGATGTAAAAACAGTTGTTGTAGGGCACGACCATATCAATGACTGCGAAGGCACATATCTCGGAATAAGACTTACATACGATGCAGGTATCGGCTATGACGGCTACTGCCACGGAGACCTCCGAGGAGGAAGAATTGTAGATGTAACGGAAGCCGACCCGTGGAATGTAAAGACATATATGGTACGCTCGGCAGATTATGTAGAAGGATATGAATTTGAAAATACATAATAAAAAGATTTTTCTAACTTCAAAATCCGAAACTTTTAATTTTTGCAACTTTTCCGATTTCAAAGTCTGAAACTTTAATATTTTTTGTTTATTTTCAAATCTGATTCAACATAAAAAGAACTGCACAAAAAACTAACAAGAAAACGGCTTCGCCGTACGCCTTCGGCGACCGTTTTCGAATAGTCCATCTCCGAGGAAAGCTTGCTTTCCGTTCGGAGGGACATATAATCTTTTTACATTATAGGAAGGAATTTCCTATAATGTAAATAAGCGTAAGTCTACCAAAAACGGTAAACTTACGCCATTTTTTATATATCGTTTCTTATAATATCATCAAGGGTTTCGCGTTTTACTGCCACATAGTCAGTGCCGTCCTTTATCATTACGACAGGGGGTTTGCCAAGTCTGTTATAGTTGGAGCTCATTGAGTAGTTATATGCACCTGTTGTAAGGACTGCAAGCTTCTCGCCCCTTTTTATATCGTGGGGCAGACGGATATTTTCCTGAATAAGGTCACCGCTTTCACAGCAACGCCCTGCAAGTGTACAAAGCATATCACACTCAGCCTCGGGACGAGTGGCTGACATCACCGTATAATACGAGCCGTAAAGTGCATATCTCGGGTTATCTGCCATACCGCCGTCTATTGAAACATAATTTTTGTAGCCGGGAATCTTCTTCACCGTACCTGCGGTATAAAGGGTAAGACCTGCATCAGCCACAATGCTTCTGCCCGGTTCGAGATATATCTTCGGCAATTTCACACCGAGCTGTGCCGCAAAATTCTTCATAAATTCAGAAAGCTCTCTGATATTTTTATCAATATCTATATAGGGGTTGGCTTCAATGTATCTTACACCGTAGCCGCCGCCAAGGTCAAGAATTTCCGTGCTGAAGCCCAGCTCATTTTTTACCTTTGCGATAAACTCCAGCATAATTTCCGAGCTTCTTATATAAATTTCGGAATCGAATATCTGTGAGCCTACATGACAGTGAAAGCCGCAAAGAGTGATATTGGGAAGTGAAAGAGTCAGCTTCGTAATTTCATAAGCCTGATCTGTTTCAATGGCAGAGCCGAATTTTGAATCAACCTTGCCCGTATTTACGGCTTCATAGGTATGAGGGTCAATGCCCGGAGTAAGGCGAAGAAGAATATTCTGCTTCACACCCTTTTGCCCTGCAATTTCATTGATGGCAGTTACCTCTTCAATGTTGTCACAGACAAAATATCCTATACCGTTATCTATAGCAAAGGCTATGTCCTCATCGGTCTTATTATTTGAATGGAAGAATGCATTTTTAAGGTCGAAGCCTGCCTTTAGTGCGGTATACACCTCGCCCGATGATACAACATCAGTACCGAAGCCCTCTTCCTTTGCAATTTCATAAAGCTTCTTAAAGGAACAGGCTTTACTTGCATACAGACAGCCGGCATTTTCGCCGAAGTACTTTTGCATTGCCTCCGCATAGACACGCATATTATGTCTTATTCTGTTTTCATCCATAAGATAAAGGGGTGTGCCGTATTTTTCACAAAGCTCTACGGTATCCGCTGAGCCGAATGTAAGATGTCCCAGAGAATTTATACCTAAATTTTCACAGATCATAATAAACTCCTCTTAAAGCAGATGTGCTAACATTTCTTCATAAGGCAAAGCCGACATATCACGGGGAGCAATGTCAAATACCGTCTTACAGCCTGTTTCTCCCCTGCTTCTCATTTTATGGATTGCTCTCGCATAGCAAAGAATAACACTTGCGGTAAATTCGGGATTTGAATCAAGCGTCAGCTTATATTCGATAATCTCCTTATTTTCGCCGTCCTTGCCCGTAACGCCCGTTCTTATAACCGAACCGCCGTGGGGAATACCCTTATGGTCACGCTCTAATTCTTCCTTTGAAATAAATGTAACCGTGGTATCGTAATCGGCGAAATAGTTGGGCATTGTCTTGATCTCGTTTTCGATTCTCTCTTTATCTGCCCCGTCCTCAGCTACGACAAAGCATTCACGGGTGTGCTTTTCACGGGTGGAAAGCTCAGGGTTTTCACCTGCACGAACACGGTTCATAGCCTCTTCCACGGGACAGGTATACTGTCTTGCATCAATGACGCCCTCAATTCTTCTTATTGCATCAGAGTGTCCCTGACTTACACCTCTGCCCCAGAAGGTGTAGTCCTTACCCTCGGGGAGAATAGCAGAAGCCATAAGACGGTTGACGGAAAACATACCGGGATCCCAGCCTGCAGAAATAAGAGCGATGTTGCCGTTTTCCTTTGCCGCTTTGTCAACATTCTTAAAGTGCTCGGGAATTTTAGCATGTGTATCAAAGGAATCTATTACATTGAAGCTCTTACTCAGCTCCGGAGTCATAGCAGGAAGGTCTGTTGCACTTCCGCCGCAGATAACGAGCACATCTATTTTATCCTTATATTCAAGCACCCTGTCAGCCCTTACAACTTCGGCATCGGGGGTAAGTATTTTTACGGTATCGGGGTCGCGTCTTGTAAAAACTGCAACAAGCTCGGTGTCAGCGTTTTGCATAACCGCACACTCAACACCCTTACCCAGATTTCCGTAGCCGTATATTCCGATTCTCATTTTTTCTCAATCCTTTCGTAAATCATAATTTATAGGGCGGATGTAATTTCCCGAGAGACACAAAATAAATCTTATTATCTGTAGGGGACGACGACCTCGGCGTCCCGTTTCGCTGAAATGAAATATCATATGTTATTCCCCGAGAGGCACAAAATAAATCTTATAATCTGTAGGGGACGACGACCTCGGCGTCCCGTTTCGCTGAAATGAAATATCATATGTTATTCCCCGAGAGGCACAAAATAAATCTTATAATCTGTAGGGGACGACGACCTCGGCGTCCCGTTTCGGGAAAATAAAATATCATAAGTTATATCCCGAGAACTTTACAACAAATCCCTTAGAACAATTAACTTCTGATTCTATATTTTTGCAGGCGGGACGCCGTGGTCGTCGTCCCCTACAAAATTGAAATATATTTTCATCGTACAAGGGGAATTTGATTTCACATTGGCACACCGCTAAATTATGATTTATCCTATAAGTGAGCTCATATCATAGAGTCCGGGCTCTTTATCTGAAATAAATGCCGCGGCAACGATTGCACCCTCTGCGAAGAGAGTTCTTGAATGTGCTTCGTGCTTTATTGTTATTGTTTCATAATCGGTGGAAACGATAACCTCATGAATACCTACAATATTACCTCTTCTTACTGCGTGTATACCGATTTCGTCGGGCTCTCTTTTTGCCATACCGCTTCTTCCGAAAATAAAATTTGCATTTTCTCTTACGCTCTTTATTGCGTTTGCTATCATAAGAGCCGTACCGCTGGGGGCATCAAGCTTGCGGTTATGATGAGTTTCAACTATTTCAATGTCAGCACCGGGAAGAGTCTTTGCGGCAAGAGTAGCCATACGACAAAGAAGTGCCACTCCCATTGACATATTTGCAGAATAAAATACGGGAACGGATTCCGACGCTTTTCTTATTATCTCTTTTTCCTCCTCGGTGTGCCCCGTTGTGGAAACGACCAAAGGAAGCCCCGATGTTACGGCATAGTCAGCAACTGCCTTGATTGATGCGTGATTTGAAAAATCTATGATGCAGTCTGCCTTTTCTTTTATGTCTGAAAAAGAAGTATAGCAAGGGATATTTCCGTTTTTCGGAGATATATCAACACCTGCAACAACCTCTGCACCGAGATATCCGTTTTCACAGACTTCAAGCACTGCCGCACCCATTCTGCCTGAAAAACCGTTAAGAATTATATTCATAATTTACCTCTTATACATTAAGTCCTGCTTCTCTCATAAGAGAAAGAAGCTTCTTTTCGTTTGCTTCCTCCATGGTTGTAAGAGGAAGTCGCACAAAGTTTTCACCGTAGCCCATAGCGGCACATGCTGCCTTTACGGGAATGGGGTTCACTTCACAGAATAAAGCGTTTACAAGTGCGAGATAATCAAGCTGCATCCTTGTAGCTTCGGCTGTATTTCCGTTAAAATAATGCTTACACATCATAGATGTTTCACGGGGTAAAATATTTGAAAGCACGGAAATAACACCCTTACCGCCGAGAGAAAGAACGGGAAGTATCTGATCGTCGTTACCCGAATATATATCAAGCTTACCTCTTGTAAGAGCCGCAATTTCGGCAATCTGAGAAAGATTTCCCGATGCCTCTTTTACTGCAACAATATTGGGATGGTCAGCGAGAGCCGCCATAGTAGCAGGCATTATATTACAGCCTGTACGGGAGGGAACATTATACAAAATACAAGGCTTGCTTGAAGCATCAGCTATGACCTCAAAGGACTTTATAAGCCCCTTCTGTGTTGCCTTATTGTAGTAGGGAGTTACGAGAAGAACTGCATCTGCACCCACTTCACAGGCATATTTTGTAAGGTCAATTGCATAGTCCGTGTCATTTGAGCCTGTGCCGGCAATTATCGGCACTCTGCCTGCAGCCTTTTCAACTGCAAACCTGATACATTCTCTGTGCTCTTCGTCTGTAAGAGTTGATGCTTCGCCTGTTGTTCCGCAGGCAACGATTGCATCAATACCCTCTGCTATCTGCCATTCAATGAGTCTTCCGAAGCTTTCATAATCTACTCCGTTTTCATTGAGAGGAGTAACAATAGCAGTTGCAGCACCTGTAAAAATTGTCTTTTTCATAATATTTTTCCTCCGATAAGAATATACTTTTATACACAAAAAATCAGCCGCCCGATAACATTTACGGGGCAGCCTCTGAAAATACTATTGCCGTAACATAAAAAACAGCCGTAAAATACGGCTACCGATACATTACGAGTAATACTCAAAGTACAGATAGCTCTCCGCAAATGCGACAGCAAGACGGATATTATTCCGTATTGCCGGCAAGGACCACGCCCTGTCCCACCTCGGCGCCGATACCTTTCAGAATTGCAACACCTTTGCGTAAAGGCTTACACAAAACCTACTATTTATCCAACGCACCTCTATCAATACATAAAGGATAACACATTATAACAATAAAGTCAACAGCAAAATCATAATTTAACGGCATAAGCCGTTAAATTATGATTTGAAGTAAAAAGTAATAGTGAATAGTGAAGAAGTA
>CAYTRD010000049.1:0-5483 GCA_964440255.1 uncultured Ruminococcus sp.
TCGGCACGCGGTTTTGGAGACCGCTGCTCTACCAACTGAGCTATACCCCTATATAACAGTCTGAGCTGGTGGGGCATCAGGGACTCGAACCCCGGACCAACCGGTTATGAGCCGGTTGCTCTAACCAACTGAGCTAATGCCCCGTTTCAAACTGCTTGATTATTATATATGTAATCCTATAAAATGTCAAGCATTTTTTTGCTAATTTTTGAAAAAGTGAAAATCTTTCAAAAAGTACGGGAACTGCATAATAGAATACACAGTTCCCGATATAATTACATAAGCTCACATATGAGCCTTGAAAACTCTGTGGGGTCTTCAATTGAAAGTCCGCCGATAAGTCTTGCCTGATTATAAAGCAGCTTTGCATAATCTGAAAGCCTGTCTTTATCAGTTGCGTAAAGACTCTTTAATTTATCAGCAATCTTATGCTGAAGATTGATTTCAAGTACATATTCAGCCTTTACACCTTTAGAGCCCGGCATAGAATTGAGCACCTTTTCCATTTCTGCAGAAATCTCACCTTCATTTGTGAGACAAACGGGATGGTTTTTAAGCTTGTTTGTAAAACGAATATCAGAAATATCAGAAAGAGCTGACTTCATAAAATCAAGCATTTCTTTATTTTCATCATTTTCGGTCTTAAGAGCGTCTTTTTCATCCTCAGTGTCGAAATCTGCTTCATCGGCACAAATGTTGATAAATGCCTTGTTTTCGTAAGTCATTAAGGTTTTAAGAGCAAATTCATCAATATACTCGGTAAGATAGAGAATTTCAAAACCCATATCCTTAACTTTTTCAACCTGCGGAAGCATCTCGATTCTGTCGATCGTTTCCCCTGAAGCATAATAGATGCTGATTTGCTCCGATTTCATTCTTTCCGCATATTCCTTGAGTGTAACATATTTCTTTTCGTTACTGCTTTTGAACAATAAAAGGTCTGAAAGCTCATCCTTATGCATACCATATTCGCTGTACACACCGAATTTAAGCGAAGCACCGAATTCTTCAAAGAATTTTTCATACTTCTCTCTGTCGGTTGTGAGCATCTTATTAAGCTCTGTTCTTATCTTCTTTTCCAGAGTTTTAGCAATAAGCTTTAACTGATGATCGTGCTGAAGCATTTCACGGGAAATATTAAGTGAAAGGTCTTCGCTGTCAACAAGTCCTCTCACAAAATTATAATAATCGGGTAGAAGTTCTGAGCACTTATCAGTTATAAGCACACCTTTTGAAAATAGCTGCAAGCCTTTTTCGTAATTTTTTGAATAGTAATCAAAGGGGGCGTGCGAAGGAATATAAAGAAGTGCATTATAGGTTGCCTGACCCTCTGTTTTTGAATGAATAACTCTTAACGGAGCTTCATAATCATAGAAAACTTCTTTATAAAAATTGTCATACTCCTCTTCTGCGATTTCATTTTTTGCTTTTTTCCATATCGGAAGCATTGAATTGAGAGTACGAAGCTCTGTTTTTGTTTCATACTCCCCTTCCGTGCCTGCAACGGGAACCGTGGTTTCAAATTCCATCTTAATTGGGTATCTGATATAATTAGAATACTTCTTTATCAGAGAAGAAATTCTGTACTGATCAAGAAATTCATCATAATTTACTTCATCAGTATTATCACTGATCGAAAGAATTATCTCAGTGCCTGCAGATTCTTTTTCGTCAGGAGTTACGGTAAAGCCGTCAGCACCTGAAGATTCCCAGCAGAATGCTTCTTCACTTCCGAATGCTTTGGAAATTACCTTAACATTTTTACTGACCATAAAACAGGAATAGAAACCTACACCGAACTGACCGATAATATCAATATTTTCGTCAGTATTTTCAGCCTTGAACTTCTGCGAACCGCTTTTTGCAATAACACCAAGATTATTTTCAAGCTCTTCTGCTGTCATTCCGATACCGTTATCGGAAATGATAAGCTTTCTGTTTTCCTTATCGGCAGTAATCATTATACAAAAATCGTCCTTAGACAATCCGACTGAATTATCTGTAAGAGATTTGAAGTATAACTTATCAATAGCATCGCTTGCATTTGAGATAAGCTCCCTTAAGAATATTTCCTTATGTGTATAAATGGAGTTTATCATAAGGTCTAACAGCTTCTTTGATTCTGCCTTGAATTGTTTCTGTTTCATTAAAACTACTCCTTTATTCATATGACAAAAAGCTTCGGAAAAATCCGAAGCCTTTGTCTGTAATTAATACAATTGATTAAGAGAAAGGGGGTAACAGGAATATTTTTCCTGTTAGCACTATTATATATTATTACCTTTAAAGACTCTTAAAAATCAATCTTCAATTGCAGCTTTTCGGGAATTAACATTATAAAAGAATTCACAGGGGAATTTTTCTTTTCGGTCATATGTATAAACACCGTTCTGCTCCTGTTCAACATCGGTAAGCTGTGTATAGCAGAAGCCGAAGAAGCAGGGATTATCAAGTAGTGCATCAGTAAGTCCCTTATATCTTTCCTTGAATTCTTCTTCTGATTTCGGTGCATCGCCGTATCCCCAGGAAACCTGTCTTGAATTGCCTGAAACGGGGCTCCACTTAATTCCGCCGTATTCGCTTATAAATACCGGCTGCCCCTTTGTATATTTCTGCCTGTCACTGAAACGGTCATTAGGGACACCCGTTTCAATGATGATATCATTATTTTTTTTGAAAATTTCCACATTCTGTTCGTAATCGTGAAGATCAAAAATGTCAGTTTCAACATGGAAATTACCGCTTGTATCAATACAAGGACGAGTCTTATCTGCAGTTTTTGTTGCTTTATAAACAAGACTTAACACACCGTCATACTGTTTACAGCCGTGCATATCCCATGTTTCATTGAAGGGACACCAACCGATAATTGCAGGATGATTAAAATCTCTGTCAATTTCAGAAAGCCAATCGGGAAGTAATGTATAAATTGCTTCAGGATTTGTGTGATCAAGTCCCCAGTTAGCGTATTCACCCCATACAAGATAGCCTTCTTTATCACAATGGTAAAGGAATCTTTCTTCAAAAACCTTTTCGTGAAGTCTCGCACCGTTGAACCCGCAAGCCATTGAACGTTTGATATCATTAAGAAGCTCTTCATCTGAAGGGGCTGTATAAATACCGTCGGGATAGAAGCCCTGATCAAGAATAAGACGCTGGAAAACTGATTTTCCGTTAAGCATAAATTTATATCCGTCGAACCATATATTTCGAAGTCCGAAATAGCTTTTTACTTTATCTTCACCGAAAGTAAGCTCAAGATCATAAAGCCTTCCCTTACCAACTTCCCACAAATGAATTTCATTAAGAGAAATTGTGAGGCTGAATGTACCTGAGCAGTCTGTAATTTTTGCCTTTCCTGCTTCTCTTCCTTCGTATGTAGCTACAGCACACAAATCATTAATTCCCGATACCTCACCGATAATTGAAAGTGTTCCGTTTCTGTAGTCTGGATAGTATTTACAATGCTTTATATATTCCTTTGAGGTGAATTCAAGCCAGACGGTCTGCCAAATACCTGTGGTTCTCGTATAATCACAGCCGTGAGAATAATATTCCTCACTCTGCTTTCCTCTCGGAATCATCGGGTCTCTTGTGTCATCCTCGCAATAAACGACAACAGTATTGGTGCCTTCTGTCACATAATCGGTTATATCAAAGCTAAATGAAACATAACCGCCGATATGCTCTCCTACCCTGACTGAATTTATATAGACAGTTGTTTTAAAATCTGCAGCACCGAAATGAATGACAGTTCTTCCTTGAACATTTTCGGCGGAAATTTCAAATGTACGCTTATACCATACACCGTACATAAAATCTTTATACTCAATACCCGAAAGCTTCGATTCAACACAAAAAGGAACAATGATCTTTTTGTCAAAGCAATCGGTATTTTCATAGAATTTTCTTGCAATACCGCTTCTGCCGTGATCAAAACAAAAGTCCCATTCACCGTTAAGATTTATCCAGTTACTCCTTTCAAACTGAGGCTTCGGGTGCTCACATCTCGGAATATTCATAATTACTTCTCCTCTCAATAAAATGATGCAACCGTTTCCTCGGGCGGCTCACACGGAAGCATTGATTTAACATTAAACACGGGCCCCTTTTTTCCGTAAAGTCTTGAAAATCTTATGTCAATTTCTGCGGTTACAATATACCATGCAGAATTTTCAACGGAATTTATATCCGAAACCTTTGATACAAGACCGCAAAAAGCAATATCGTCAGCACAACAGGTCATTATATGTCTTCCTATCGCACAGGTATTACTCGGGAATTTGGGATCTGTCGCTGCCATAGCTTTGAATTTTGCAGTTTTACCTTTATATTTCTTGGTTTCTTCAGTAAGGTCCCTGTAAAATAAAGCAAAGTCTTTATCTTCAATTTCTATCACGGGAGCCTCTGTGTCAAAGGGCAACGGATCTTCAGTTTCATCCGGAATAAGAGTTCCGTCTGCATATTCATACAGAATCTGTGTTCTTCTTGATGTTCCTCTTACAATTTTATGAAGCTCCATAGTATCAAAGCCCTTGGGGATTCTGTTAAATACAACTACATCACAATCTGAAAGCTTGTCTACCACAAGACTTCTCATATTTGCATTGTAAGATAAGAATGTATTGCAGTCTGCAAAGAGCATATTCTGATAAGGAACCCATTCTTCAGGCATATTATCGTAAAAGTCCTGAATGCTCCACATACCGTTATATTCAACGAGAACACGCTCTGCTCTGTATGAATCCGCAATGTTCCAGAGCTTTTTTTCATTCAGTTCTTCTTTATCGTCAAGGGTGCATATTTTTACATTTTTACCGCTGAATTTTGATGAATCATATTCTTCTTCACCCTCTTCAAAAACAAACAAGAGGGTTCTTTCACCTGAATTAAATCTTTTATCTTCAAGTGTATCCTGAATGAAGGTTGTTTTTCCTGATTCAAGAAAACCGGAAAATAAATAAACAGGAATTGCCATCACTTTTTCTCCTTAAATTATATTCCGAAAGCTTCTTCAATAGCTGATTCGTTGAGCTTAGAGCCTATGACACAAATTCTGCCTATGATACCTGCACTTCCCTTTCTGACATCAGCTTCACCGGGAGTATAGTCAAAATGTATCCAAGCACCGTCTGAAGAATCAACAATACCTTTTGCACGAAGTACAATACCGAATTTATCTTCATCACAGAGCATATCAAGTATATCCGCAATTTCATTGTCTGTGAATTTCTTTGCTGTTTCTCTGCCGACGCTTACAAAAACTTCATCTGCATGATGATGGTGATGATGTCCATGATGATGCTCATGGTCGTGGCAGCCGCAGTCACAATCATCGTCGTGATGGTGATGCTCGTGGTGATGCTCATGGTCGTGGGAGCCGCAGTCACAATCATCGTCGTGATGATGATGCTCGTGGTGATGCTCATGGTCGTGGCAGCCGCAGTCACAATCATCGTCGTGATGATGATGCTCGTGGTGAT
>CAYTRD010000049.1:5583-12540 GCA_964440255.1 uncultured Ruminococcus sp.
GATGATGATGCTCGTGGTGATGCTCGTGGTCGTGGCAGCCGCAGTCACAATCATCGTCGTGATGATGATGCTCGTGGTGATGCTCGTGGTCGTGGCAGCCGCAGTCACAATCATCATCGTGATGATGATGCTCGTGGTGATGCTCATTGTGATGCTCATGATCATGATGCATAGCCTCAATTACAGCTTCAAGAGTATCTTTTCTTTCAATTGCACAAACAAGTGCTTCAGGTTCCAATTCACTTATCGGAGTAGTGACAATTACAGCAGAGCTGTTTTTCTCTCTGACAAGCTCAACTGCATTTTTAAGCTTTTCTTCCTTTACGGAATCTGCGTGGCTCATAATAATCGTGCCTGCGTGCTCTATCTGATCATTGAAAAATTCACCGAAATTCTTCATATACATTTTGCACTTTCCGGCATCAACAACAGTTGTAAATGCATTGAGAATGACATTCTCATCTGCAATGCTCTCAACAGCTTTAATAACATCTGAAAGCTTACCGACCCCCGAGGGTTCAATAAGAATTCTGTCAGGCTTATATTCTTCAATTACCTTAGAAAGTGCCGTCCTGAAATCACCGACAAGACTGCAACAGATACAGCCGGAATTCATTTCTGTGATTTCAATTCCTGCATCCTGTAAAAAACCGCCGTCAATTCCGATCTCACCGAACTCATTTTCAATAAGTACAAGCTTCTCACCCTTATAGCAGTCGGCAATAAGCTTTTTGATCAATGTAGTTTTTCCGGCACCGAGAAATCCTGAGTAAATGTCAATCTTTGTCATAAATCATTTTCCTTTATATAAATATTTCCTTTTAATTTTATCACTAAAAATAAATAATACAAGTATTTTTATAAAAAAAATAAGGAGCCGTAAGACTCCTTAACTTATGTATACAGCTTTGCAAGTCCGCCTTCGCCGGTTTCTCTGTAGTTGTTATGAAGGTCTTTTCCCGTTTCATACATTGTTTTTATGACAAGGTCAAAGGAAATTTTTCGTGAACCGGACAAGAAATTGGCAAGATTTACAGCATTGATGGCTCGCATAGCAGCAACAGCATTTCTTTCAATACAAGGTATCTGAACAAGTCCTTTTACAGGGTCACAGGTAAGCCCCAAATGATGTTCCATTGCTACCTCAGCCGCATATTCTATCTGATCAATATCCATGTCATAAAGCTCAGCAAGAGCTGCTGCTGCCATTGAACAGGCACTGCCTACCTCAGCCTGACAGCCTGCCTCTGCACCGCTTATTGAAGCATTGGTTTTTATTATATTACCAATCAGACCACCCGTTGCCAGAGCTCGTAAAATATCAGAATCTGAAAGCTTCTTCTTGTCTTGTGTGTATTTAAGAACCGCAGGAAGAATACCGCTTGCACCGCAAGTAGGGGCTGTCACAATTTTTCCGTTACAGGAAGCATTCTGTTCGCTTACTGCAAATGCATATGCACAGACAAGTCGGTTTTCCTTTGTTTCGGCAAGCTCATCCATATGCCTGTAGCTGTAAAGCTGTTTTGCCTTACGAATAACATGAAGCCCTCCGAATATCTCACCCTCGGCAGATATCCCCTCTTTAATGGAATTTTTCATAGCATCCCAAACTGTCTGCAAAAAATCCCATATTTCAAAGCCCTCTACCTCTTCGACATACTGCCATAATCTCATATCACGCTCACGGCAATATGAAGAGATATCCGAAAAAGAAGCCAATTTATATGGTCTTACAGGGGGCTTTACATCTTCACCTACAAATCTCACGGCTCCCCCTCCGACACTTAATACAGTGAAATCAGCAAACACGGAATTATTTTTAATTATTTCGAATCGCATCGTATTCGGATGAGGCAAATCGCTTGTGATATTATCAAAAACGATTTCAGTTTTCTCTTCGGAAAGAGTCTTTTTTATAATGTAATCCGTTCTGTGTCCTACGCCTGTTTTTGCAAGAGAGCCGAAAAGAGTGACTCTGAATTTTTCAGCGTCGGGATATCTCAGCGAAATGATCTTTGCAGCCCTTTCCGGCCCCATAGTGTGCGAGCTTGACGGCCCGACACCTATTTTATATAATTCCTTTAATGATTCCATTGTTGCTAAGCTACATCCGTTTTCCATAATTCACACCCGATATATTTAATCAGATATACTATAATAAAAAACAGATGATAAATCAAGCAATAATTAAAATGTCGGCAATATTAATACCGAATTTTCAGTTGTATGCTCACTTGACAGCTGATTTACCTCTTTGATTCTTCTGACCGATGTTCTGTTTTCCTTCGCAATTGACCAGAGCTCTTCACCCTTTTGGGCAAAGTAAACTATTACCCGTTCATTATCAGCTTCGGATTCAGATGAATCGGTCAGCAATTCTGTAAAGCAATTTGTTTTACAGATATCCGCTGTGTGAAATTCAATAAAGATATCACAATTAAATCTGATTTTTCCGCCCGATGTTTGTAAAGCAGATATGCTTAACACCTTAGCATTACAATTAATAACGGCTTTATCCGAAGCATTGCTCAGAATTGCTTCTGCTGTATGCTCTCTTGAAATTACAGATAAATTTTCTTCATTATCCTTAACAATTGCATTAAATAAAGCTGTAATAAGCACTGTGGCTTTTCCGTCGGCAATTTCAGGCGAAACCTTGATATTGTCCACAAAAGCGTCGCATACCTTCAATGAGCCTAAATCAGAAGCATCGGCTTCAAAACTTATATTCTCGTTTGCTGTCAGCTTTTCAAAGGACTTTATAAGACTGAGCTCTTTTGTATTACTGATGATACTGTTTTTAAGAGAATATGCATCTGAAATCAAAGTAAGCTCCGTATATCTGAATACATTTATATTCAAGGAAACATTACATCTCAATTCAAGTGAAGCTGATGCTTCGTCTTTCAGCTTGACATCAGCATATACATTTTGTGAAAATATGTCAATAATATCATTTTCTTCAATTCCGAACATATCAAGCACCTCAGAAAAAGGTACAGATAAAATCGTATTCTTAACTGAATTTTCATTTTCGGTAACATAAGTAATTTCTGTTTCAACGCTGCCTTTTATATAAAGCTTATTATGAATTGATTTCATCTCATTGATTTTATTTCTGCAATTCTTTCTTATTATAATTCCGATATTATCGTTTATTTCAGCAGATGAAAATTCCTGAGATACGGTAAATTCTCTTGTTGCTGAAGCTACAGGTGAATATATGTTCATAAGCGAATTCTTAGTTATTATATCGCTGTCATCAGCTTCAGATATTACGGGAATTTCATTTATGTATGTCAGCTTTAATGCAAGCTGAATAATTCCTCTGACCTCAATTCTTTTAGGTGCGAGTGCACGATAATTTAATGAAAATACATTTTGTCTGACAAAAGCATTTAATCCGTTATCGTTACTCTGCAACTGAAAAACCTTAGTGTATTTATAGTCATTTTCATAAGAATACAGTTTTTTATCTTCACCTATATACAGCAATGTCAACCTTGCATTTCCCGCTATACTAATTTTTTCGGAATTCATATTAACAGCTTCCGTTATCGGTTCGATATCACACTTAATAATCTTACCGATAGAATTATAATAGTCAGGTAATACTATATCAGCTTCGATACTTTGCTGTCCTGACAGGCTTTCTGACATAATAATTTCTTTTATTGACGTCGTTTCTGAATTCATCCGTTTCACTCCTATAATTGTTATTCAATTAATTCTATGAAACACCTGTCCTTTTTATTACACCTGAAAACACAATCACCGAAACCTTTACAGTAGGAAAGCAATTTTCTATAAAGTAAAAAAAGCAGGTACATTACGCACCTGCACAGATTATATATAAGCCTCGAGCCTGTAAATAGGCATTCCCATTGAAGAAAACTTTTTTTCATATTCGGTAACTATATTATTTTCAAAATTACTTTTATGCAAATCAAGTGAAACATTACGAAGCTTGAAGCCTGCAAGAGTATATTGCTCAATTGAATATTCAAAAAAATGCATATTATCGGTTTTCTGATGAATATCTGCACCGTCTTTTAATATTTCCTTGTAAATTTCAAGGAACCTTATGTTGGTAAGTCTTCTGTTTTCATTGGCCTTTTTAGGGAGCGGACAGGAGAAATTTAGATATAATCTTCCGATTGTAGCAGGTCTTATATATTTGCTCAGAATTTCAGCACCGCATTTCATAAAAATAACATTGTTGATTCCTGCATCCTGTGCCTTTTTACAAGCATCGGAAATTACGCTTTCATTTACTTCAACGGCAATATAGTTTATTTCAGGAGTCCTTTGGGCAAGCTCAAATATAAACTGACCCTTTCCGCATCCGATTTCCATATGTACCGGATTATCATTTCCGAAAATTTCACAGAAATCTATATATTCTTTAACAGAAACTATGTTTCTGTGATCATCAGTTACTCTCGGAATTGAAATTATGTTATTAAAACCTGCTATTCTCTCTTCAAGATTCTTTTTTCTTCTCATTCTCATATTCTTGTATCCTCATTTCTATAATAAAAGCATTTATTTCACTTTTAGTTGCATTGATCCTTCCCTGAACCAGTTCACCTTTTCCTCCGCCTTTTCCGTTCAATGCAGAATTGAATGCTTTAACGAACATTTTCAGGTCGATATTATCGGAATATATACAATAAGAATAACCGTCAGTATCATTTCCTGATAAAAGAATCACGGCATAATCACATTTTTTATTAACAAGATTACAAAGTTCTCTGAGCTCTTCGGATGACATATCTTCAAAAAACTCAATAATCAGCGGAGCAGATTCAACATACGCCGCAATAAGCTTGAGATATTTTGTCTGCTGACAAGAAAGACTGAATTTCAGCGTTGAATTAGCTTCAATCAATTTATTCACGGCAATATCCGTTTCATAGTGTTTTGCACAAAGCGATGCTGCAATATTCAGCGTCTGCTGATGCTTTTTTACATAATCCGAATAAGCGTCTTTTCCGCAGATAAGCGTGATTCTGACACCTCCGCGGTGACTTATGGAGGAAAGAATCTTTATAAGACCTATCTCTCCTGTTCTTTTTACATGGGGAGCACAACAGGCACATAAATCTACACCTTCGATTTCAATAAGCCTTACTGATTCATCAAAGTCAAGCTTACTTCTGTAGCTTAGCTTCCCCGCTTCTTCACAGGAATATATATTTGCATTAATACATACATCTGCATAAACACATTCATTAGCTTTAATTTCAATTTTATAAAGCTGTTCTTTCGTTAGAGGCATATCAAAATCAACAGTCATCAGCGTATCATCCATATGAAAACCAACATTTTCAACACCGAACATACTGTGTGCAATGCCGGAAACTATATGTTCACCCGAATGAGCCTGCATACGAGAAAATCGTTTTTCTTTATTTATACTGCAAGCAACAACATCGCCGACAGAAAAAGAGATATCATCTTTAGTATAATGATATATAATTCCGTCTTTTTCAATAACATCATAAATATAACAGCTTCCGATATGTCCCGTATCTGCCTGCTGACCGCCGCCTTCAGGGAAAAATGCGGTTTTATCCAAGATGATGGCAACACAATTTTCAAGTGTCACGACATTAACAATTTCACCGTCAAAATCAAATAAATAGCTGTCAGCATAATAAAGTTTTTCGGTCATAGAACACCTCAGATACGAAATTCACAGATATGTTTATCTGATTTTGCAAGCCAGAAGCCGTTTGCAGTTATTTCAGCAATAAACTCGCCTTCAGCAAAAGGAAAATCAAATAAAACGCTGACCCTTTCAGGCATATTATAGATATAATATGATGAACTGACTTTCTTCTGTGCTATAATTTCATTACATGAATTTCTTATAACAACGGAATAGCTGTTTACTCTGTAGCTGTCAGTTTTAGCCTGTAAAAAGCTGACACAGAGTTTTCCGTCATCATATCTGACAGAACAATCAGTATCTTCCGTAAAATAAGGTTTAGATTCACTTAACGCTCTTTGAGGAGTATAAACAAAGCTGTCCGGTTCCCAAGGTGTTTCAATTATGTATCCGTCATTAAAGAATTCACCGCTTAAAATATCAACAGGTATTATTTTAACTGCATTATTCACATCAACCTCAACGATGTAATACTGTGCACATTCCTTACAATCAGGAGGAACAGTACCATACATGTAATCAAATTCATCAAGCTCAAAATATGAAAGAGAGCCTGTATTTAGTGCTGTGAAATATTTCTGACATATACTTCTCGGGTCATTGATAGGAGCGTGAGAATGTCCGGAAAAATCAATTACCTGAGGATAATCGGTAAGAACAGATATAATATCATCATCCCCCCAGTTTATGCTTCCGTATACTGTGTCAGTAAGATGCGGATGCTGAAAAACGAATATAGGAGTATTTCTGCCATTTCTGACGGAATCTGCGAGACAGGATTTTAACCATTCCTGCTTCTTTTCTTTAATTCTGCATCCGTCCTCAGTAGATATGCATATAAACGGACAGCCGTTGAGCTCAAAGTAATTATCCGGTTCAAGACCGTATATGCTATTCAATCTGCTCTCAGCCCCCTCTTGACCTCCTTCAGACTTAAATTCGTGGCTTGCGAGCATAAGAGTGATTTTAGTTTCGTTTTTAATTACTTTATCAAGAGAAGCCTTAAACTTAAGCATTTCAGCTTCACTTCCGCAGTTAGCAAAATCACCTACGGCGAAAAATGCGTCAATTTTTTTATATAAACAGCCTTCTGCATAGTCATATGCCATTCTCATGCCTTTTTCGAAGCGTTCTTTTTCAATATCGGTATCTATCTTATAATGAATATCACTTGTAACAATAAATCTTAATTTTATTTCAGAAAACATACTATTATCCCCTTTCAATGTTCTCCGAAACACACCAAAGCTTCGATTTGGATTGTGTTTCGTGAGGTTATTATA
>CAYTRD010000049.1:12640-15407 GCA_964440255.1 uncultured Ruminococcus sp.
TTTTATGATTCAATGTTCTCCGAAACACACCAAAGCTTCGATTTGGATTGTGTTTCGTGAGGTTATTATATCATACAAGGCGAAGCCTTTTATGATTCAATGTTCTCCGAAACACACCAAAGCTTCGATTTGGATTGTGTTTCGTGAGGTTATTATAACATCAAAAAAAACACAAATCAACACATATATTGCATAAAAAAACGAGGCAACCGTTCGGTTGCCTCTAAATACTATTTGATTGATTAATCTTCAATACCGAAAAGCTTTCTGAACCATTCACCGATGCTTTCAAAGAATTCAACGATCTGATCCCAGATTGACTTAACTTCCTTGTCAGCTATATCCGTACCTGCATTTACAACATCCTTAGCTGTATACTCAGGATACTGAGAAGGAATAAAATCGTCATTAAAGCTTACAACATTAACGGTAGCACCGTCATTGTATGTGTAAGTAGGAGTGCCTTCAACTTCTGTATCAAAAACGATCTTAGACTTGTTGTTAACCTTAAGGTCTGTGAATGACCAGTCAGCAACTGTATTGTCGTCAAGAAGTTCCTTATGGATAAGAGTTACATAACCGTCTGCTGTACCGGAAAGTCTGATACGGTAACCGTCAAAGAGATAAAGCACCTTGAGATAATCATTATTGAAGTCAGAATAAATGGACTTCATTACACCGTATTCATTGTTAACAAATGCTTCGGCACCGTCAGCAAGTGTGAATTTAAGATTATTATCCTTATCAAGAAGATCAACGGAAACGGGACAATAAATATAAACAGAATCTGTAACTCTTCTGAATTCTGTTACATCAAGATCAAACATCATCTTACGCATTATTTCAAGACCTGCAAGGCTTACTTCTGTATCTTCAGCAAGTGCACCGTGAAGCTCGTTAGTAATTCTGCCTACAGCACCGTCATTGTCAGCAAGCTTGTAATCGATAAGTGCTTCTTCACAAACCTTTCTTGTTGTGATAAGAAGGTCGATTGCAAAGTAAGACTTTTCAGCGTCTTCTTCTGTGTTATAATATGAAGCTGATGCCCAATCGGAAGCTGCACTCTGGAAATAATAGGAAGCAAGAAGAGTTTCCATACGGGGATAAACTTCATCACAGTTCCAAAGGAAATCTGCTACAGAATCAACAACACCGTGAACCGTTGATGCCCACTCGTAAACGGTTGCTGTGTAAACATTGGAATTGATAACAAGATTTGAAAGTGTTTTGATACCGATTTCTACCTGATCTAAAATAGCATTTTCAAGCACCTTGAGAATTGCATCCTCAACGCTTGTTGTCATATAACCGATAACATTATCTGCAGCAGCTTTAAGGTTTGCATTAGTAGTTGTATCTCTTACATATTCAATAAGATCAATATAGTACTGGTTAGAAAGCTGAACAGAGAGAACTCTTGCGTAAAGATCAACAAACTGATCTCTATAGTTCTGATAAAGATGTGCAACCTCAGTAATATCACCGATTATTTTAAATGTAGTGCCCCAAGCTTCAGACTGAATAACCTCAGCAAATTCTTCCCACTTAAGTATATCGTTTACTTCCTGAAGGAAATCTTCGATACTCTCAGTATATTCAAGAATCTCGGTAAATATATCAACGAATTCAAAACAAAGTCTGTTCTGCCACTGATTTTCTTCATTGAAGTATAAACCGAAGAAGTCAGCTCTTTCAATAAGAGCAAGGAGAAGAAGCTCTGCCTGTTCAACACTGATGTGGTGAGTAACAGCATTTTTCCAAGCTTCATCGTAAAGTGCAAGAGCTGTCCATGTATTCATGGTGTCAACCATTGCATTTTCGTTAACATTAACATAATTCCAGCTGGTGTAGCCGGTATCATCAAAAAGCTGATTGAGAAGAAGCTCATAGTTGTAGTTCCAACCCTTAACTCTCAAATCATAATCGTCTTTTTCTTCAGCGAATGCAACAACTGAAACGCAGGAGAAAGCCATAATTACAGCGAGCAAAACTGAAATGATTTTACTGAATTTTTTCATAAAGACACTCCTTAAATTTATATAGATAACTGACATTATCTGCCTATATTTTATTCACATTAATCAATTTAGTCAATATTCAAGATTAATTAAATTTAACAATTTCATTTGTTGATTTTTAACAAAATTTAATTTCAATATTGAAATATTCCGACAAGTTTAATGATTAATTTGTGGATTTGTAAACAAACTGTTAACGATTCGTCTACTAAAGTTGATTAATCAGAGCATATTCAATTATTAAACTTTGTTATAATTCCATCTTAGAATTATATTTAACGTATTTAATGCTATCATTCGCAGAAAAGGGGTGTATAAAATGAAGAAAAAAATTAAAAACTATTTTAAAAGAGTCTATTCGCCTGTTTCAAAAATTGAACTTATTTACTGGTCCGTTTTACGTATTCTTATGCTTTACGGAATTATTGAATCGCTGCTTTTCGGTGATGAATATCTCGGAAGCAACCAACCTCTGCAAATGTTTGCCAATCTGTGCGGAATGTTCGGATATGAGGTTTTTCAGTTGCTCCCCGAGAATAACAGACTTCGCTTATTTTCACATAAATTCCAGAACATAACCGCTATCGGATTTTTCCTCGGTTCCTTCGGCGGTGCATATCTTAATTTCTATTATACCCTGCCGGGCTATGACAAAGTGCTTCACGCTTTAGGCACGGCTGAAGCTGTATATATAGGGTATGAGTATGTAGCGGCAACACAGTTGAAATTCAAAAAGACATGTCCTCATC
>CAYTRD010000050.1:0-15224 GCA_964440255.1 uncultured Ruminococcus sp.
ATGTTACCCATATTTTTTTGTGCGTCAAAGACGGTGATTTGTGAGTATCTTTCCCACGATAAATTATGATTTACGGAAGGGATAAACAATATGTACGATATAATAATAGTAGGAGCCGGACCTGCAGGTCTTACGGCTGCAATATATGCAAGAAGGGCTGAAAAAAGCGTTCTTGTTATTGAAAAAGGCGGTTTCGGAGGACAAGTTACATTTTCCCCGAAGATTGAAAATTACCCCGGTTTCGGAGAGCTTTCGGGTGCAGAGCTTGCCGATAAAATGGTAGAACACGCAATAGGTCTCGGTGCGGAGTTTGAGTTGGAAACGGTAACAGAGATCAGAAACGGTGAAATCAAAGAGGTTGTAACAGAAAACGGTACATTCACCGCCAAATCCGTTATCATAGCAACAGGTGCGGCACACAGACATTTAGGTGTTGAGGGCGAAGATGACTATCTCGGAAACGGCATTTCCTTCTGTGCTGTATGTGACGGAGCATTTTATGCAGGACAGGATGTAACCGTAATCGGCGGCGGAAATTCTGCTCTTCAGGAAGCAATTCTCCTTTCGGCAACCTCAAAAAAGGTAACAGTTATACAGAATCTCCCTATGCTTACAGGTGAAGAGGCTTTACAGAACATACTGAAAGAAAAGGATAATGTGGAAATTATCTGCTCATCTGTAGTTTCGGGCTTTGAGGGTGACGGTGCACTTACGGGAATCAAAATCAGAAATACCGATAGCGGTGAAGAATCGACCGTTAAATGTGAGGGGTGTTTTGTTGCAATAGGTCTTATCCCTGCAACAGATTTTATAAAAGACTCAGTAACTCTCAATCCCTACGGCTATGTTGATGCAAGTGAAAACTGCAAAACAAACCTCGACGGAATCTTCGTTGCAGGCGACTGCCGAAGCAAGGAAATAAGACAGATCACAACTGCCACGGCAGACGGTGCCACCGCAGCCCTTGCCGCCGTCAAATACATAGGATAATAAATCAGACAAAAAAATTAAACCGATGAATTCAGATAAGTTCATCGGTTTTTTGTGCATCATAATTTATCATATGGCAAAAAAAGTGTGTACCCTGAAAAGAGTACACACAATACAATTCAAAAAATAACTTATTTGATTGTAACCTTTGCGCCTGCTTCTTCAAGCTTTGCCTTTGCAGCTTCAGCGTCATCCTTGGAGATGCCTTCCTTGAGAGCCTTGGGAGCAGCTTCAACAGCAGCCTTAGCTTCAGCAAGTCCGAGACCTGTAAGTTCTCTTACAACCTTGATAACCTTGATCTTTGCAGCTGCATCGAAGGACTCGAGTACAACATCAAATTCTGTCTTTTCTTCTGCAGCAGCAGCTTCGCCTGCAACAGGAGCAGCAACAGCAACTGCAGCAGCAGCGCTTACGCCAAATCTTTCTTCAACTTCTTTAACAAGTTCGCTGAGCTCAAGAACTGAGAGAGCAGCAACTTCATCAACAATAGCAGTAATCTTTTCAGATGCCATTTTAATTTCCTCCAAATAAATAAATTTAGTTAATTTTTAATGTAATTTACAGCAAAAATTATTCTGCTGCTTCTTCAGCTGCGGGAGCAGCTTCTTCTGCGGGAGCTTCTGCGGGAGCAGCCTCACCGTTTTTGTCAACTATAGCCTGAATTACACGAGCAAAAGAAGCCATAGGAGCCTGGAATGCCATACAAACTGTTGCAAGGAGCTGTTCCTTTGAGGGAAGCTTTGCAAGAGAATCAACCTTTTCAAGAGAGATAAGCTCACCGTCAAGGAAACCTGCCTTGATCTTGAAGTTATCGTTCTTTTCAGCGAACTTGGAAAGGATTCTTGCAGCTGCAACATAGTCTTCCTTACTTGTAGCAACAGCAGTTGTACCGTTGAGGATATCGTCCATAGCAGCAAGAGCTGTACCATCAAGAGCAAGACGGATAAGTGTGTTCTTTGCTACAGAATACTCAACGCCTGCTTCTCTGAGTTCCTTACGAAGCTTTGTGTCGTCAGCAACGGAAATACCCTTGTAATCAACAACAACACCAGCAACAGCACTGTCGAACTTCTCTTTAAGAGCAGCAACCTGAGCCTTCTTTTCTTCTAAAACCTTTACGCTTGGCAAATTGTTTCACCTGCCTTTGAAATTAATAAATATAGCCCTTCCGCCAAAAACCGCGAAAGGGCATAAAAACATCAAAGTTTCTATATCCATTCCTCGGCAGGCGGTAAAACTTACGCAAATTAATGCACCTGCTGTCTTAAGAACAGCAACAAAAGTATTTTATCATAGGATAAGCCTTTTGTCAATATCTTTTTTTAATTATTCAGCACTCGAAAGAACCTTGTTGGGGTTGATCTTGATGCCTACGCCCATTGTTGATGTAACAACGCAGGAACGGATATACTGACCCTTTGCAGCAGCGGGCTTTGCCTTGAGAATAGCATCAAGGAGAGTTGCATAGTTCTCATAGAGCTTTTCTGCACCGAAGGAAGCCTTACCGATGGGGCAGTGGATGATGTTTGTCTTGTCAAGTCTGTACTCGATCTTACCTGCCTTAGCTTCATTAACAGCCTTAGCAACATCGGGAGTAACAGTACCTGCCTTGGGAGAGGGCATAAGTCCACGGGGACCGAGAACCTTACCGAGACGGCCAACAAGACCCATCATATTGGGAGCTGCGATACATACGTCGAAATCCATAAAGCCTTCGCCCTGAATCTTAGCAACGAGTTCTTCTGCACCGACGATCTCTGCACCTGCTTCTTCAGCAGCCTTTGCTTCATCGCCCTTTGCGAATACGCAAACTCTTACGCTCTTACCTGTGCCGTTGGGAAGAACAACAGCGCCTCTGACCTGCTGGTCAGCGTGACGCGAGTCAACACCAAGACGAACATGTACTTCTACTGTTTCATCAAATTTTGCCTTTGCAGTTTCAATTGCAAGTGCGAGTGCATCTGTTGCTTCATAGAGCTTTGCTCTGTCAACAAGCTTTGCACTTTCAATATATTTCTTACCGTGTTTCATATTTCTCTACCTCCGCCGATCAATCAACAACAGTAACGCCCATGCTGCGTGCTGTACCTGCTATCATGCTCATAGCAGCTTCTACTGATGCAGCGTTAAGGTCGGGCATTTTCTGTTCTGCGATTTTTCTGACCTGCTCCGTTGTAAGGGAAGCAACCTTTGTCTTGTTGGGGACACCGGATCCGCTTTCAATACCGGCAGCCTTCTTGATAAGAACTGCAGCGGGGGGAGTCTTTGTGATAAATGTGAATGAACGGTCAGCATAAACTGTGATAACAACGGGGATAATAAGACCCATGTCATTCTTTGTTCTTTCATTGAATTCCTTTGTAAACTGCATAATGTTTACACCGTGCTGACCGAGAGCGGGACCTACAGGGGGAGAGGGAGTTGCCTTACCTGCAGGGATCTGAAGCTTAATAAAGCCTGTAACTTTCTGTGCCATAATTGCACCTCCATAAAAAATGTGGTAGTGGCGGCGTGTCAATATTCACACCTCCCACAGCATCCTAAAGGACACTATAACAAGACCGTAAAGGTCCGATTACCAAAATAAATTAAAGTTTTTTGACCTGATCTGCGGGGAATTCCATAGCAGCCATTCTGCCCATATGGAAATACCTGATCTTTACGGTACGGTTATCAGCATCAACGCTTTCAACCTCACCGATGGTGCCGTCAAATGCACCGCCGACAACGATAACCTCTTCGCCTTCCTCAAGCTCAATAGTAAACTTGACGGGAGCAGCGGGATTTTCGCTGTTTTCACCGTTTTCATCAACATAATCTTCGATGTGGAACTGCTTAACCTCATCGTCAGTAAGAGGAATCGGTTTTCCGTCGGGTCCGAGGAATCTTCTGAAGCCTCTTATTCCGCGGATAAGATGCCATGCCTCATTGGAGATCTTGACACCTTCGTTAGGAATATCAAAGCGAGCCAGCTTTACGAATACATAGTTTGTATAAAGAAGATTTTTTACCTCTTCTATCTCATACTCTTCTTCGTTTTCTGTCTTCTCGGGCTCATCGGGTTCAAGAACATACTCATCCTTTGTGTATTCATCTTCCTTAAAAAGGAATACATTCTGTGCTGTTTTAGCGGATGTTCTCTTTTTCTTTGATTTCTTTTTCTGCTTTACCTCATAGGGCAAGCAGGCAGCGAGTATCTGGTCACGCATTTCACGGTTATTTGCAACAGTAATAATGTTGTCACAGACCTTCTTATCGTAACCTGTAGCGGTTTCAACCGCAAACCACTTAAAATCTTTAGGTTCTTTACTCATTATAAACCTCCTGCGGGCATCTGCGTCGGAAATTAAGCTTCTGTGGTGGTTTCTTCGGAAGTCGTCTCTTCTACGGAGCTTTCCTCGGAAGATGTGTCTTCAGCAGAAGTCTCTTCAGCGCTTTCACCTTCGGCAGTAGTCTCTTCAGCGGTTGTGGTTTCCTCAGCGGCTGTTGTTGTTTCATCATCGGAAGTTGTTTCCTCAATTGCAAACTGTTCACCGAGGCTTATTGCAGCTTCTTTTCCGAGATCAAATACTTCTGTGAGCACCCAGTCAACAGCAAATACTGCAACAGAAACAACTGCGATAGTTGCAAGAACTACACCCGCATTTTTAAGGACCTGCTTACCTGTGGGCCAAGAGACCTTCTTACAGGTACCGACGAAATCCTTACAGAACTTCTTCACAGCAGCAGTACCACGGGATACAACAGTACCTTCCTTTTTAGGCTTGCTCTGCTTGATTCTCTCTTTTTTAGCCTTTTCGGCAGCCTTCTGAGCTTCCTTTTCAGCCTTGAGAGTCTCTTTGTCGATATTCTTATCAGCCATAGTAATTTCTTCCTTTCTAAAGCATCACAATAAGAGCATTCCTGAGGGAATACTCCAAAGATTTGCTTTATATTACTTGGTTTCTCTGTGGAGAGTGTGCTTTCTGCAGAATCTGCAGTATTTGTTCATCTCCAGACGGTCGGGTGAATTCTTCTTGTTTTTCATTGTGTTGTAATTGCGCTGCTTGCATTCTGTACAAGCAAGAGTGATTTTTACTCTCATAACGGCACCTCCATTTAATGTTAGCCTCCCTCTGACAGACGGGAATTCAGCCGTCTTTTTTCAGGGCAAAAAAAAGAACCCTTTCAGAGGTATAAATACTATACCACAAGGGCTCTTACAAGTCAAGTATTTTTTTTGTACAATTTTCGACCTTAAAAACCGAGATGTTTTATTTAA
Source organism: uncultured Ruminococcus sp. (assembly GCA_964440255.1). Taxonomy (GTDB): domain Bacteria; phylum Bacillota; class Clostridia; order Oscillospirales; family Acutalibacteraceae; genus RUG806. The sequence goes on from CAYTRD010000050.1 coordinate 5,252, forward strand.
ACATATCAGTTTTCGGCATTTTGCTTCTTAAGAAGTCTCTGCTGCTTTGCCTTGAAGGACATAAGCTCTTTAAGCTGCTGATCAGGTGTGACATATGAGCCTATCGTGAGAAGACTCTTGTTGTAGAGACCTCTGAAGCTGCTTCCGCCTGTTGAAAGAAGCTTGTTCTTCTTTGCAAACTGGAAAAGAGCATCACTTTCTTCTTCACTTGCCGAGGGATGCCATACCTCTATACCGTCAAGCCCCACTCCGATAAAACGAGCAATGAGGTCAAGTGCCTCAGCCTTATCGCCGTAATTCATAGGATGAGCAAGCACCGCAATGCCGTTAGCCATATGTACCGCAGAAATTACCTCTTCCACATTCTTGAATTTGGGCTGAACAAGAATACTGTTTTCGCCACCGGGAGTAAACAGCTCACTATAAAGCTCACCGTAGAATGAATCTGCAGAGCCTACCTCCATAAGTGCGTGCATAAAATGCTGAGGGAACAGTGCGGTTGCACCTGTAGCACATCTCTTTATAAGCTCGGGATATACCGGATAGTTCTTCGCAAGCTTAAGACACATCATAGTCGTAGCTCTGCCTCGCACAAGAGAATTATGCTTACAAAGTCCCTCAAGACGGGCAGGCTGCTCGGGAAGATAGCAAAGAATATGTATGCATTTTCCGGTCTCCTCATCAAGAGCTGAAAGCTCAACACCCGGAATTACGGTTATTCCGTTACGCTCCCCCACTATTTTTGCTCTCTCAATACCTGCAATCGTATCATGATCGGTAATAGCAAGCTTTTCTATTCCTTTACTCTTCGCAAGAGCGATAATTTCTTCAATACCCATAGAACCGTTTGACAATCGGGTATGACAATGCAAATCTCCGCTCAAACAATAACCCCCTTAATTTTCTTATCTCCTTCATATCTGAATATATTACAAAATTAAACAAAAATGTCTAAAAATCACTTTAAAATGGAACTTTTGCAAAAAAACAGACTAATTTGGTTGAGTATATACTATGATTATATACCTTTTCCTCTTTTTTTTCAAGAGTTTTTGTGTTATTATGTAATTAAAGATATTAATTGAGGTGTATTTATATATGGACAAGATACTTCTTGGACTTTCAGGAGGAGTTGATTCGGCAGTAAGTGCCGCGATTCTCAAGAAAAAGGGCTATGATGTGACAGGCTGTTTCCTTTTGCTGACAGAAAACTCTTGCGAAAACAGCGAAGAAGCCGAAAATGCAAAAAGACTTGCCGATTTTCTCGGAATAAGGCTTATTACGGCAGACTACCGAGAGCGTTTCAGGGAATATGTTTCGGATTATTTTGTAAAGGAATATCTTTCGGGAAAAACACCCAATCCCTGTATAAGATGCAACCCGACAGTAAAAATTTTCTCGTTACAGGAAGAAGCCGACAAGCTCGGCATTGAAAAAACCGCCACGGGACATTACGCATTAACGGGATTCGATGAAACCTACGGCTCGGTGGTGCTGAAGGCTGCACCGTCAAAAAAGGATCAGAGCTATTTTCTCGGAAGACTTTCGCCCGCACAGATTGAAAGACTTATTTTTCCCTTGGGTGAATTTAACTCAAAGGAGGAGGTCAGAGAATATGCCGAAAAGCTTGGTCTTCCCAACGCAAAAAAAGCAGACAGTCAGGAAATATGCTTCATTCCCGATAACAACTATCAGAATTACATCTGCACACATTCGGAATTTTCACCCGCTCAGGGAAATTTTCTCGACAACGACGGAAAGATAATCGGTACACATTCGGGAATAATAAATTATACCGTAGGACAGAGAAAGGGACTTGGTGCATTCGGTGAGCCCAGATATGTAAAAAGCATAAACGCAAAGGACAATACGGTAACACTGTGTAAAAGTGACGAACGGTTCGCCCAAAAGCTTGAGGCGGAAAATATAGTGTGGACAGTAAAGAGGTCTCCTGTTGCACCTTTTTATGCGGAGGTAAAAATAAGAAGCACAGCCCCTGCAGTACGGGCAAAAATTGAAATCACTAACGGAAAGCTTTTTGCAGAATTTGAAAACAGAGTGCTGGCACCCACCCCCGGACAGTCTGCGGTTTTATATGATAATAATACAGTTTTGGGAAGTGCCGTTATAATTTAATTTTCAATTTTTTAATTGGTATTAATTATCTGTTACAATTATTTTACAAGGGTTGACTTTTTTTTATCGTTTCCCTATAATATCAATGTTATTTTTATTATATATAATTAAAGGAGTTACAGTATGAATAAGAGAATAGCGAAGCTTCTGTTTACGGCAGCAGTTATGCTTTCAATGCTCATTATATGCACTCTTTCGGCAAATGCAGCCCTCGCAGGCGATGTAGAGGGCGATGACAAAACGATTACGGCAGCAGATGCAAGAATAGTGCTTCGTGCATCAGTCGGACTCGAAACACTTACCGATATTCAGATCGCCATTGCTGATATTGACGAAAACGGCAATATTACGGCAGCAGATGCAAGAATGATTTTAAGAGCAAGCGTAGGACTCGAAACACTCGGTCACTACTACGAAAAAGAAATCATCCTCGCTCCCACCTGTACCGAAAAAGGCTCTCTTAAAGCAGTATGCACGGAATGTGAAGATGTATACGAAAAGGAAATCGACCAGCTCGGTCACGACTTCTCAGATCCGGAAATTATCACACAGGTTACCTGTGATACCGAAGGAATTGAAATATACACCTGCCAAAGAGAAAATTGTGAGTATTCGTCCGAAGTAAAAGTTCCTGCAGGTCATATCCCCGACATTCCTGCAGCTACCTGTACCGAAGCACAGAACTGCACAAGAGGAAATCATATTATGACAGAGGCACTCGGTCACACGACCGACTGGGGCACCTGCACACAGTGTAATGTATTTATCACAACAAAGTACGAAGCACAGGCTGAAACTATTAAAACAAAATTCAACGAAGCAAAAACCGCATTCGATGCGGCATATGAAATCAACAGCTACAACAGTATGCTTGACGGACTTTCATGGAAGGTGCTTCCCAATACAAAAGCAGCACAGCCCAACTATGAAAAGGCAAAGCTTGCATATGAAGCAGCTTATGCTGCCTGCGGAGATATTCCCGAATTTGCTGAAATCAAAACAGCACTTGCAAAAAACATAGCAAATATCAACGGTGTGCTTTCACAGGTTAACCTGATTCTCGGTGTTGAATTTGTTGATACAAGAAACTTTGAAGAGCTTGTATGGCCCCTTGAAGAGCTCAACGACTTTAACAGCGACAGCATAAGAAACACGAACAAGACTCTTGCAAAGCTTATCAAATGGTAACAAAAAAGGATATCGGCAACATAAAACGGTTGCTGATATCCTTAAATTTTACTCTGCGTAAACAGGTGTTTTTTGCGAGCTCTTTTTCTTATTCGCCGAGGTATGCTTTTTTGACCTGTTCGTTGTTGAGAAGCTCTTCACCCTTACCTGTAAGTGTGATATCGCCTGTTTCAAGAACATAGGCTCTGTCGGAAACAGAAAGTGCTTTTTTCGCATTCTGCTCAACAAGCAAAACCGTTGTGCCCTGCTTGTGATAATCCTTGATGATTTCAAAAACCTGATCAACAAGAAGCGGAGAAAGACCCATTGAAGGCTCGTCAAGCATAAGAAGCTTTGGATGGCTCATCATAGCTCTGCCCATTGCGAGCATCTGCTGTTCACCGCCTGAAAGAGTACCTGCTATCTGATTCTTTCTCTCACCAAGTCTCGGAAAACGTGTGCAGATATCTTCGATATCTTCCTTTATCTTCTTCTTATCCTTCTGTGTATATGCACCCATTACAAGGTTTTCATAAACGGTGAGCTCCTGAAAAACTCTTCTTCCCTCGGGCACCTGACTCATTCCCATAGGAATAAGCTTGTGTCCGGGAATTTTATTTATAACCTTGCCGTCATATGTAACCGTACCGTCTTTAATGGGAATAAGACCCATTATACTCTGCATAGTGGTGGTTTTACCGGCACCGTTAGCACCGATAAGGGAAACGATTTCGCCTTCGTTAACCTCGAAGCTTATGCCTTTTATAGCTCTTATTACTCCGTAGTTTACCTGCAGATTTTTAACTTCAAGCAGTGCCATTGCGTTTCCTCCTTATTCACCTATATAAGCCTTGATGACCTCGGGGTCATTAAGAGCATCGTTAGTATTTCCCTGTGCCAGCACCGTACCGAAGTTAAGCACGGTAACCTCATCACAAAGTCCCGACACGAACTTCATATCGTGTTCAATAAGAAGTATGGTCATATCGTAATCGTCACGGATCTTTCTGACAATTCTCATAAGGTCTTCTGTTTCGTGAGGATTCATACCTGCAGCAGGCTCGTCGAGAAGCAGAAGAGTGGGATTTGTTGCAAGTGCACGGGCAATTTCAAGCTTCCTCTGCTTACCGTAGGGAAGATTGCAGGCAAGATTATTTCTCTCATCCTCAAGATCAACGATGCGGAGAATCTCCTTTGCTCTTTCACGCATCTTAGCTTCCGTCTTATAGTGACCGGGAAGTCTGAAAAAGCTCACAAAGGGATTACACTTGAATTCGGGCTGATTGTGAAGCCCTACAAGAACGTTTCTTATAACGCTCATATTATTGAAAAGTCTGATATTCTGGAAGGTTCTTGCTATACCTTTACGGTTTATCTGCTCTTGATTTTTACCCTTAAGCTCTTCACCGTTCAGATAAAATGTACCTGTTGTAGGCTGATAAACGCCTGTAAGAAGATTAAAAACGGTAGTTTTGCCTGCACCGTTGGGGCCTACAAGGCCGTAAAGCTGTTTTTTCTTTATTTCCAGATTAACGCTCTGTACGGCTTTAAGTCCGCCGAAGGATATACCGAGATCTTCAGTTCTGAGAACTACATCTGACATCTCATTTACCCTCCTTCTCTGCTTTATCGGGTTCATATTCATTACCCTGCTGAATGTCTGTGGAAAGCACTTCATCCATTTTTATCTTTGTGGGAATCTTGTCCCAATGAGCGGGGTCATCGAGAATATCTCCGGGCTTACGGCTTTTTGCGGTTATTTTTGCAAAAAGTCCCTTTATTGAAAGCTTTTCCTTTACGGAAGCAAGCTTCGGAGCATTATTGAAAATAACAATACAGATAAGGATAAGTGCATAGATAAGGAACTTAAGAGCAGCAAGCTCACCGGGAAGCTCCTTCTGAAGAATATAGTTGATAACAGTGATAAGTGTTGCGGCAATAATGGAGCCGTTTATTGAACCCATACCGCCGAGAACCACCATAACAAGTATTTCTATTGAGTAATTATAGGAGAAGAAGGTATACATAACGGGAGTTGCATAATGACCGTAGAATACACCTGCGACACCTGCAAAGAAAGCAGCAATTACGAAAACGAAAAGCTTATAGAAGGTAACATTTATACCCATAGCCTTTGCTGCAATTTCATTATCTCTTATAGCGGTGATTGCTCGTCCGTGCTTACTTCTTACGAGATTCTGCACAAGGAAGAGAACCACAAGTACAGTTATAAACACGACTATAAACAAGGGGGTATCCTTCTTCGTAAACTTTACTGCTCCTGTTGTAAGTCCCATTGCCTTACCGAACCAAGGGAGATTCTTGAAAATCGTTCTTACAATTTCACCGAAAGCAAGGGTCACGATTGCAAGATAGTCACCCTTAAGACGAAGTGCGGGAAGACCTACAAGGAAACCGAAAAATGCTGCAAGAATACCACCGCAAAGCATACTTATAAGAAGGCAGATTATCTTGCTTTCAATTACGGAAGAAAGCTGAATTGAAATGAATGTACCGAGATATGCACCGACACACATAAAGCCTGCATGTCCGAGGGACAATTCACCGAGGAAGCCTACAACAAGGTTGAGAGATACTGCAAGAATGATACTGTAGCCAATCTGAACAAGAAGATTAGCATAGGAGGTTTTGAGCTCACCTGCATTGTTAAGCAAAACAAAAACAACGAGGGCAACAGCTACAACAATGTAATTTATGCAGTTTTTAAGCTTGAAATCGTCTGATTTTAATATGTTCTTTATCATAAATTACACCTTCTCTCTTCTCTTCTTGCCGAGAATACCGATAGGTCTTACAAGAAGAATCACTATAAGAAGTCCGAATTCAACAGCAGTTGTGTAGGGGGCGAGCACGGGAACACTCAGGCATACCTTTTCGATAACACCTAAAAGCACACCGCCTATCATAGCACCGGGAATTGAACCGATACCGCCGATAACTGCAGCCGTGAAAGCCTTGATACCGGGCATTGAACCGAGAGTAGGCTCAACAGAGGGAATTTGCATAAGATAGAATACGCTTGCTGCTGCTGCGAGTGCAGAACCGATAGCAAAGGTCACGGAAATTATCTTATTTACATTGATACCCATAAGCATAGCGGCACCCTTATCTTCGGATACTGCTACCATGGCTCTGCCTGTTCTTGTGTATTTAACGAATACGGTAAGTCCTGCCATAATAACAGCACCGATACCGAGAGTTACAAGCGAGGAAACGCTTATGCGTGCACCGAAAAGAGCAACCGTTCCGAGAGAAGCTATCGTAACCACCTTGGGGTCTGCACCGAAAACAAGCTGTGAAACACTCTGAAGAAGATAGCTTACACCGATAGCTGTAATAAGAACAGCAAGGGGCGAAGCACCTCTTAAGGGCTTATAAGCAACCTTTTCAACCACAACGCCCATAATAACGCATATAAGAACAGATACCACTATTGCAAGAGCAATATGTCCCTGTGACATTAAAGTTACAAAAACTGCATAAGCACCGACCATAATGATATCGCCGTGTGCGAAGTTCAGCATCTTTGCTATACCGTAAACCATTGTATAACCGAGGGCTATAAGAGCATATATAGCACCGAGACTAAGCCCGTCAAACAAAATACTCATATTTGTCTCCTTTTCCGAGGGAGTTTTTCTCAAACGAAAGATAAAAATGAAAAAAAATCGGCGGCAGGAATACACCGCCGTAAGATGTTCATAGGCGGGTATATGCCCGAGGGTATTTCCCCTCAGGCATATACTTAAAATCAATTAAATTAATCAGTTGATCTCAACGATGATGGGATCCTTAACGCAAGCACCTGATGCATCCCAAACCATACCGCCTGTAACTCCGTCATAGGAGAAGTCAGCAGATGTAAGAGTAGCTGTAAGAGCCTTGCCGAGCTCAGCAGGATCAACCTTAACATTGTCAACACCGAGAGTCTTCATAGCTTCGTAGATTACATAAACTGCATCGTAGCCGTCAGCTGCGAACTGGTCGGGCTTTGCACCGTACTTTGTTTCATAAGCTGTAACGAAAGCAGAAACCTTAGCATCTGTGCTGTTAACATCGAAGGGAGTAAGGTAGCTTATCTTGTTTGTAACTGTGTCGTCGATCTGTGCAGCAACACCGTCAAGACCGTCGCAACCGAAAAGGAATGCATTGCAACCCTTAGCTACACAAGCCTTAGCAATAAGACCTGCTTCTGTGTAGTAGATGGGAAGGAAGATAACATCGCAATCCTTGAGAGCTTCAACCTGAGTTGAGAAGTCACGGTTGTTTTCATTGTCGAAGGACTGTTCAATGTATGTAACATTAAGCTCAGCCATCTTTGACTTGAAAGCATCGTAGATACCTGATGAATAGGGATCGGATGAATCATAGATAACACCGATATTCTTGTATTCTGCAGCGAGCTTTTCTGCGGACATAATACCGTTGTCGGGGTCACCGAAGCAAACTCTGAAGGAGTTATTGCTTGCGTTGATTACGGGGTCAGCAGAAGCTGAAGGAGTAAGTGAGAATACGCCGTCTTCAGAAGCTCTTGTTGCAAAGGATTCAGCAGAACCGGATGTAACGGAACCGAGAGAAGCCTGCATACCTGCTTCATAAAGAGCATCGTAACCTGTAGATGCATCAGCAGCTGTTGCCTTGTCATCCTTCATATCAAGCTTGAAGTTAACACCGTTAAGACCGCCGGCTGCATTGATTTCATCAATAGCAAGCTGTGCACCCTGCTGTACGGAAATACCGTAGGAAGCTGCGTCACCTGTAAGGGGACCTGTTGCACCGATAACATATTCGGTGTTGTCTGCTGTGTAATCGCCTTCCTTTGTAAGATCGTAAGCGATATCAGCAGCTGTTGTTTCTTCTGAACCTGAAGTTGTTTCTTCTGTATTACCGCCACAAGCAGCAAAAGCAAGAACCATTGAAAGGCTGAGAAGAAGTGCAATTACTTTTGAGAACTTTTTCATTTCTTTTTCCTCCGTTCGGATTTTTGTGTCTGAATATATTTTTATATTCTTTAACAGTAGAATAATAGTACAAGAACTCGAAAATGTCAAGAATTTAACATACTTTTTTAATTAACATCAATTAAGCTTTTTAAATTTTTCCATAAATTTTACTAATCAATACCATATTAAATCTGTTGACAACAGGAAATACTTACTAATATAATGTATATATATCATAAGTAACTCAGGATGTGAAACTATGTCAGCAAAAATCATCGACGGAAAGAAAATATCGGAAGAATTACGAATTGAAGCTGCCGAAATTGTAAAAAACAGGAATAATGACACAAGAGCCCCCGGTCTTGCCGTTATTATCGTAGGCAATAACCCTGCATCAAGAATTTATGTAAATAACAAGAAAAAGGCGTGTGAATTCTGCGGATTTGTTTCCCTTGAATATTCACTGGACGAAAATGCTGAAGAAAAAGAGCTTCTCGATTTAATAGAAAAGCTCAACAATGACGATGAGGTGGACGGAATTCTCTGTCAGCTCCCCCTCCCCTCTCATATGGATGAAAACAAGGTAATAGATGCCATATCCCCCAAAAAGGATGTAGACGGCTTCTCTCCTGTCAACACAGGTAATCTTCTTGCAGGAAAGCCTTGCTTTGCACCCTGTACCCCTGCAGGAGTAGTTGAGATGTTAAAATATGAGGGAATAGAAATAGCAGGAAAGCATTGTGTTATAGTAGGAAGAAGCAATATCGTCGGTAAGCCTGCCGCACTTTTAATGCTTCAGGAAAATGCCACGGTTACAATATGTCATTCAAGAACAAAAGACCTTAAAGAAAAGGTGCTTGAGGGCGATATCGTTATTGCCGCCATCGGAAAAGCAAACTTCATCACCGCGGATATGATAAAAGAAGGGGCAGTTGTGGTGGATGTGGGAATTAACCGCCTTGAAAACGGCAAGGTCACGGGAGATGTAGACTTTGAAGCAGTAAAAGAAAAAGCATCATACATCACTCCCGTCCCCGGAGGTGTCGGCCCCATGACGATAACGATGCTGATGAAAAATACACTTAAAGCATGGAAAGAAAATCAAAATTAACGGTATAATTTGGTTAAAGCGAATTACCCTTGAGCAATGAAAATATATTTCAATTTTGCAGGGGATGTCCCACAGATTATTAGATTTATTCTGTGCTTCTTGGGTAATTACATCTGCCCTGCAAATTATGACAGGTCGGAAGTCGGAGATGGCATTTTCCGTTATATTGTATGGGATGGTGTCCCCTGCAATATAAATCATCATACCTGCTCCTTGATTTACATGGAGCTAAGCGGAACAAGACGCGTCAGCGGCTTCCTTCATTTTACATATTACATTTTTCTGCATTATCATAATTTTTTCCCGTGTACCGATACGGCACACGGGAAATCTTTGTATTTACTTATTTTTCAACAGCGGGAAGCCAATCGAAGTAGCCTTTTGCTCCGAAGAAAAGGTATACTGCATCGTTAAGTCCCTTAAGACCCACATTGAGAACCTTATCCATAAAGCCGGGCTCCTCATCGGACTCATATACACCGATTTCAACAAGCTTTGCTTCAACCTCAGCAAGAACAGCATTGTCAGCGTCATAGTCATTTACCGTACTCTCTGCCATAGCTTCTGCCTTTGCAAAAACAGCTTCAACATCAGC
>CAYTRD010000051.1:0-14771 GCA_964440255.1 uncultured Ruminococcus sp.
CCAAGAAAGATTTTACTCTCTCTTGGTTATTTCTTTTCCTTCTGCAATGCACGGTCTTAAATGACTGTTTTTATAAACTGACCTTAGTGCTCCCGTGCATTCGTCTGCAGATTTTTATCTGTTAATTTTCGGGTTATCTGTTCTTTCAAGAAGATAGTCTACAGAAACATCAAAATAATCGGCAAATTTTATAAGCAGGTTATAGCCTGCTTCTCTTTCACCTGTTTCATATCGGCTGATGCTGTTCTGCGTCAGTGAAAGATCCATTGCCAATTTCAACTGTGATATTCCTTTTTTCTTCCGTAATTCCTTTAATCTCATATAATACCCTCTTGATATAAGTATACCGTTTTGGTATTATATAATTATCCCGTTTCGGTATATTTTAAGGAGGTATATTATGCTGTGTGAAAATCTTTTTTGTATATATTATTCAGATGGTGTATGCAGACTTAACGAAATTGAGCTTGATATTCAGGGAAACTGTAAATACTGTATATATGTAAAAATATCTGAAAAAGAATTACAGAAAAAGCGTGACGAACTGCTTTACAAAAATTATTGATATATAGAAAGAAAAAAAATTAAGCACTTCATATACAGACGACAAAAAAGGATATCGGCGACATAAAAAGGTCGCTGATATCCTTTTAATCATTTGTGAGTCAAAAGACGATAAATTGTACACAACTTTCCCGTTTAAGGAGCTGCGGTGCCTGTATTACTTGTGTTTTTCATAATGTCAATTGCAGAAACTCTGTCTTCATTAAGCTCAATATTGGATTCGCCATACACAGTTTCCTGCAAAGCCTTTGCAGCGGCAGGATAGTCAACTATCCATACCCAAGCATTTCCTCTGTAGTCCATTCTGTGCTCCTCTGAGGGAACTGCAGAAGAAACTATTTCATAATCATACCACTTATTTGTAAGTGCCTGAGTACCGAGAGAAATTATATCTGTTACACTGCAGTCTGTTTTAAGATATTTTATAATGCTGTTGAGAAGAGGGGAAATCTGACTTACGCTGATATCCTTTGCTTCTTCAATAAGAGCATTTATAAACTGACGCTGTCTTCTTGTACGGCTCACATCTGCATCTGCATCGCAATATCTTATTCTGCAAAAAGCCAGTGCCTGCTTGCCGTTAAGTACAACATTCTCGCCTGAAGGACAATCTCCATTGATTTCCTTACGGACTGCTGCTGCTTCATATTCCTGAACATTCAGAGTGATACCGCCCAAGGTGTCAACAATACTGCTGAAGGAATCAAAGTTTACGGAAACATAGTAATCAATTTTTATCTTGAAATTGTTTTCTATTGTTTCAATAAGCTTCGCCGCACCGCCGTTTGCAAAGCAAGCATTAATTTTAGCGTACTTTCCGCCCGATGCCGTATCAATATATGTGTAGGAATCACGGAATACCGAAGTAAGATATATCTTTTCGGTATTTTTATTGAGAGAAGCAATAATTATCGCATCGGAATTGCTGTTTGATGCATCAAGTCCGATAAGCAGGAAATTTATAACATCATTACTTCTCATAAGTGAGTTTTCCGTTGTATTCTCCGCCCAGTTTTTAAGCACGGAGGAAAGGTCATTGAGTCCGCGAAGCTCCTCAAGCTGTTCAATATATATGCTTTCGTCGCCGGCTTCGGTTACTTCAACGAAATCGGAAGGCTCATCAGAGTTATTATCACCGAAGCTTATTATTCCCATTTTTGCAATAAGGTCAACTGCCACTATGGAGAACACAAGAACAAGCCCCAAAGCAACACCTGCAAGAATTGTAAGGAAGCTGTGTCTGTTTTCCTGTGCCTGCTTCTTTTTGTTATTCTTTTTATTCATAATCACACCACCGATAAAAAATGAATGAAATCTTAAAATTTATTCTTCTGCTTCGGTCGTGTCGGCAGAAACGGGGCTTTCACCGTCATTTTCTTCTGCCTCAGCTTCCGTATCCTCGGGTTTTTCTGTTTCCTCACCCGAATTCTTTGCAAGAGTAAGAGTTATAACGCTGTCATTTTCCGCAAGTCTCATAAGACGGACACCCTTTGAGGGTCGTGCACATTCTCTGATGCTTTCGGAAGCAATACGGATGATTATACCCTGCTCGGAAATAAGAATAACATCATCGTCATCATAAACCACCTTAATTGCGGCAACATCACCGTATTTAGCCACACGGTAGTTGATTGAACCGAAGCCGCCTCTTGACTGAATATGATAATCGGAGAAATCACTCTTTCTGCCGTTACCCCATTCGCTGACGGTAAGAAGCTTACCGCCCGATTCCTCGTCAAGAATTTCCATTCCCACAACCTGATCATCGGGGTATTTGAAGGTAAGTGCCTTAACACCTCTTGCGGTTCTTCCGATAAGTCTTGCATCGGTTTCGTTAAATCTGATACCGAGACCTTTCTTTGTAGCAACGAAAAGGTCCTGATTACCTGTTGTAAGAAGTACCTTCTGAAGAACATCGCCCTCATCGAGATTTATTGCAATAATACCCGATTTTCTGATATTCTTGAAGTTTTCCAGCTCTGTTCTCTTGATGATACCGTTTCTTGTTATCATACAAAGATAAAGGTCATCGTGCTCCTTCGGAATCATTATCATTGCAGAAACCTTTTCATCGGCTTCAATGGGAAGAATGTTTACAAGATTCATACCCTTGCTTGTACGGCTTCCCTCAGGAATTTCATATCCCTTTATCATATATGCCTTACCCTTTGTGGTAAAGAACATAAGATGCGAATGAGTTGAAGCGGTAAACATTGTATCAACAACATCCTCTTCACGGCGTGTGATACCGATTTTACCCTTACCGCCCTTTTTCTGTAGCTGATATTCGTCAACGCTCATTCTCTTGATATAGCCCATCTGTGTCATTGTAAATACACAGTCCTCCTCGGGAATAAGGTCTTCAATATCAACCTCACCCGAAACATTGGCTATTTCCGTTCTTCTTTCGTCTGTAAACTTATCTCTTATAACAAGTGCTTCATCCTTAACGAGTGAGAGAACATTTTCACGGGAGGAAAGAATTTCAAGGAAGCGTGCAATCTTTTCTTCAAGCTGACGCTCTTCCTCCTGAAGCTTTTCTCTTTCAAGCCCCGTAAGCTGTCCCAGACGCATCTGAACGATATGGTTTGCCTGAATTTCATCAAAGCCGAAGCGAGCCATAAGTCTTTCCTTGCCCTCGGCAATAGTCTTTGATGAACGAAGAATACTTATAACCTCGTCAATAAAATCAAGAGCCTTCAGAAGTGCTTCAAGAATATGCTGACGCTCTTTTGCCTTTTTAAGGTCAAATTCCGTTCTTCTTGTAACAACATTTACCTGATGGTCTATATAATGCTCAAGCATTTCTTTAAGTGTAAGCACCTTGGGAACACCGTCAACGAGTGCTAACTGAATTACACCGAAGGTAGTCTGAAGCTGTGTAAAGGAATAAAGCTGATTAAGGACTACCTGAGGATTTGCATCACGCTTTAAGTCGATGGTTATATTCATACCCTCTCTTGAAGAATAGTCATTAATATCAGCGATTCCTTCAAGACGCTTTTCCTTATGAAGCTCTGCAATAGACTCAATAAGTCTTGCCTTATTTACCTGATAGGGAAGCTCGGAAACAACAATTGCATATCTGCCGTTCTTTGTTTCCTGAATTTCACATCTTGCACGGACAGTAATTTTACCTCTGCCCGTAGCATATGCAGCTCTTATACCGGATCTTCCCATAATAATACCCTTTGTAGGGAAGTCGGGTCCCTTTATGTACTGCATAATATCCTCGAGTGAGCAATCGGGGTTATCTATAACACAGCACATACCGTCAATGACCTCACCCATATTATGAGGAGGAATGTTCGTTGCCATACCTACGGCAATACCCGTTGAGCCGTTGACTAAAAGATTGGGGAAACGTGCGGGAAGAACGGTAGGCTCTTTAAGTCTGTCGTCGTAGTTTCCCGTAAAATCAACGGTATCCTTATCAATATCGGTAAGCATTTCCAAAGAAATCTTACTCATTCTCGATTCTGTATATCTGTATGCAGCAGGCGGGTCGCCGTCAACAGTACCGAAGTTTCCGTGACCGTCAACAAGAACATATCTTGTAGAGAAGGTCTGTGCAAGTCTTACCATAGCATCGTAAACAGATGCGTCACCGTGGGGATGATAGCGTCCGAGAACCGAACCTACGGTATCTGCACACTTACGGTATTCCTTATCGGGAGTAAGATTATTTTCATGCATCGTATAAAGTATACGGCGGTGAACGGGCTTAAGTCCGTCTCTTACATCGGGAAGTGCTCTTTGTGTAATAACAGACATGGAATAGTCAAGGAAATAGCTTCTCATTTCCTTATTAAGATCAACCTGTACCAGAGTACCTTTAGGCTGATTCTCTTCCGTATTTTCATTTATCTTATTTTCGTTATCCATTTTATTACTCCTTAGATATCAAGGTTCTGAACGAATTTAGCGTTCTTTTCGATGAAATCTTTTCTGGGCTCGACCTTATCACCCATAAGGATTGAGAAGGTTTCGTCTGCTTCTTCGGCATCGTGAAGATTTACACGAAGCATTGTTCTTCTGTCGGGGTCCATTGTTGTTTCCCAAAGCTGCTCGGGATCCATTTCACCAAGACCCTTATATCTCTGAACTGAACAGCCTTGTCCCATTTCAGCTAAAAATGCATCTCTTTGTTCATCGGAATATGCATATTCATGACGCTTACCCTTTGATATTTTGAAAAGGGGAGGCTGTGCAATATAAACATATCCTTGTTCAATAAGAGGACGCATATAACGGAAGAAGAATGTAAGAAGAAGTGTTCTTATATGTGCACCGTCAACGTCGGCATCGGCCATAATTACGACCTTATGATAACGAAGCTTTGTAATATCAAAATCTTCACCGATACCTGTTCCCAGAGCAAGCACTACGGGAACAAGCTTTTCGTTGCCGATAACCTTATCTATACGGGATTTTTCAACATTGAGCATCTTACCCCAAAGAGCAAGTATAGCCTGTGTTCTTCTGTCTCTGCCTTCCTTTGCAGAGCCGCCTGCAGAGTCACCCTCGACGATATAAAGCTCGGTATTTGCGGGGTTCTTATCCGTACAGTCGGCAAGCTTACCGGGAAGTGAATTTCCCTCAAGTGCCGATTTTCTTCTTGCAAGGTCTCTTGCCTTTCTTGCGGCTTCTCTCGCTCTTGATGCATCAAGTGCTTTATTAAAGATTGCCTTTGCAACAGCAGGGTTTTCTTCAAAGAAAGTGGAAAGCTTATCATAAACCATCTGCTGAACAAGAGGAGTAATATCAGTATTACCAAGCTTACCCTTTGTCTGTCCCTCAAACTGTGCATCAGTAAGCTTCACGCTTATAACTGCGGTAAGTCCTTCTCTTACATCCTCACCTGAAAGATTTTTATCTGCATCCTTAAGGAAATTATATTTTCTGCCGTAATCGTTGAATACTCTTGTCAGTGCATTCTTGAAGCCCGTTTCGTGAGTACCGCCGTCTATTGTACGGACATTATTTGCAAAGGACTGTATATTTTCGTTATAGCTGTCATTATACATAATGGCAACCTCCGCACTTCTGTCACCCTTTACAACGGAAAAATGCATGGGAACATCGTGTAAGGGTGTAAGAGCACGGGATTCATTAATATACTGAACGAAGCTTGAAAGACCGCCCTCAAAGCAGTATACATCTTCAATTATATTCTCTTCATCGCGTCTGTCGGTAAGAGAAATACGAAGACCTGCATTAAGGAATGCCTGTTCTCTTATTCTTCTCTGAAGAGTTTCATATTCATAAACCGTGGTTTCGGTAAATATCTCGGGATCAGCCTTGAATCTGACAAGAGTACCTGTTTCGTCTGTATCGCCTATAATTTCAAGGTCTGTAACGATGTTACCTCTTTCAAATCTCTGCTTATGGATATGACCGTTCTGACTTACTTCAACCTCAAGCCATTCGGAAAGAGCGTTAACAACCGAGGAGCCTACACCGTGAAGACCGCCTGATACCTTATAACCGCTTCCGCCGAATTTACCGCCTGCGTGAAGCACGGTAAGAACTACCGTTACAGCGGGAAGTCCCTGCTTTTCGTTGATATCGGTGGGGATTCCTCGTCCGTTATCCCTTACTGTAATAACATCACCGGGAAGAATTTCAACCTCGATATGTGTGCAGTAGCCTGCAAGTGCTTCGTCAATTGAGTTGTCGAGAATTTCATATACAAGGTGATGAAGACCTCTGGGGCCTGTTGAGCCGATATACATACCGGGTCTTTTTCTTACAGCCTCAAGTCCTTCAAGAACCTGTATCTGACTTGCGTCATAAACCTCCGAAACAGCAGTATCCATCTGCTCCTCGGAATCTGTTATAACTGTCTCCTGAAATTCAGTATCCTTGATCTCGGGAATGATATTTTCGGAATTATCCATTTATTGATCCTCCTTAAGAGTTAAAAAACAAATCATATGATTTCTTCTGTTCTTTTAAGTAATGTTGCTGCGGAAAGCTGTGATATATATACCTTTTCCGTTCCTTTTTTGTCCGTACACACAACAAATGCTCCGGGAAGCTCGTATGAAACCGTTATACAGCTTCCTTCCTTTTCTTTTCTTGAAAGATATTCTCTTGTGTGCTTTGAAACGGTGGAGGTATCTATATCGAAAATACCGAGTATCTCCTCTTTTCTTATGACAGTATCCTGTCCTAAATGCAGATACATTATATCAGCCTTCCGTTTGATATATTAAAGGTTTTTCCCTCACTCATACGAAGTATTGATGCAGGGTCACAGCAGGTGATAAAAACCTGCTTATCCTTTATGTGATTGAGTATATAATCCTGTCTTTTGGTGTCCAGCTCGCTCATAACATCATCAAGAAGAATTACCGGCTGTTCACCTACGGCATTTTTTATTACCTGAGCTTCCGAAAGCTTAAGAGCAATTGCTGCAGAGCGTTTTTGTCCCTGTGAGCCGAAGCTTCTTGCGGAAACACCGTTTATGTTTATATCTATATCGTCTCTGTGAGGGCCCGTAAGAGTCATTCTTGCATTTATATCTGCTGCTTCGTGGCTTTTCAATATACTGAAAAGCTCCTCGCCCTCTTTATGACAGCCCTTTCTTACATATGAAAAGCTGATATCTTCTTTTCCCGATGCAAGTCCCGAATAAATATCGGTAACTACGGGAAGAAGAGAATCAAGATATTTTTTTCTCTCCTTATATATCTCTTCTCCGAGAGAGGAAAAGGCTTCATTTATACATTCAAGAAAAAGTTTTGTGCTTTTTATATCCTCGCTGTCCTTTAATACTGCATTTCTCTGCTTTACAAGCTTTGTATATTCCGATAAAACCTGTGCGTATTTCGGCTTTATCTGACAAATTGCCGAATCAATGAATTTTCTTCTTTCGGACGGGCCGTTCTGTATTAAAGACATAAAGCCGGGAGAAAAAAGAGCAGCAGGAAATTTACTCATTAAAGCCGTAGGCGAAGGAAGTGAAACACCGTTCAGAGCTGCTCTTCTTCTGTCGGTGATTTTAATTTCCGCAGACTGTTCTCTTGAAGAGGTGGAGAATTTTATACCGAGCCTTGCAAAATCTTTATTAAAAGAAACAAGCTCGCTGTCTTTTGAGCTTCTGAAGCTTTTAAGTCCGGTAAAAAGAAAAATACTTTCAAGTATATTGGTTTTTCCCTGTGCATTTTCGCCGTATATTATATTTACTCCCTCACAGGGCATAAGAGAAATGCTCTCTATATTACGGTAATTTTTAAGCTCTAATTCAGTTATCTTCATTACTGTCCGCTATTACAAAAAGACTGTTTCTGAAAAGTATCTTATCACCGGCATAAAGCTTTTTGCCTCTTTGAAGACAGGCCTCTCCGTTTACCTTAACGGAGCCCTCTTCAATAAATGCCTTTGCCGTACCGCCCGTTTCGGCAAGTCCGGAAAGCTTCATGGCTGAATCAAGCTTTATAAAAGGAGTTGTTATATAAAGCTTTTCCTCGTTTTCTGTTTTTGCTCTTACGACAATTTTTTTTCTTGCTTTATTTTCCATTTTTATCTCTTCTTATTTTGTTATTCACTCTTAATTTTTACGGGAAGTATAAGATAAAGGAAGTCGTCACCCTCGGGAGGAACTATTACAGCGGGAGATAATGAGCCGTTGAGATTGATTAAAACCTCATCCGTATCACAGCTTCTTAAAGCATCAAGTAAATATCTGTTATTGAAGCCGATTTCTGTTCTGTCACCCGAGATGGATACGGGAATTCTGTCGCTGGCACTTCCGAGAGCCGTAACGGCGGAAACCTTTATTTCATCATCCTCAAATATACACTTGAGAGGACTTCTTACCTTTTCCGTAATAATAATTGAGGTTCTGTCTATCGTATCTATAAATTTTTTGGTGTTTATCCTTACTACAGCGGTCTTTCCTTTCGGGAAGGCTGTTCTGTAATCAAGGAATTCACCCTCCAAAAGCTTTGAAATAAGACAGTATCCGTTCATATTAAACATAATATGGCGTCTGCCCTTTGATATCTCTGCAAAGCCGTCGTCATCCTCGGCAAGCTTTATGATTTCATAGAGTGTTTTTGCGGGAACAACAAATTTAAGAGGATCGCCGTTATAGTCTGTAAATTCCTTTCTGATTGCAAGACGGTAGCCGTCGAGGGCAACAAGCTTTATTTCTCCTGCTTCAATTTCAAACTTTACACCTCTGTGAACTGTCTTTCCGTCATCGGCGGAAACTGCAAAAACAGTTTTCTTTATCATATCCTTAAGAACACCGCAGTTAAGTCTGAAAGAAACCTCGTCTGTAATAACGGGAAGGTCGGGGTATTCCGAGGGATTAAGACTTATAAGCGTATATTCAACATCACCGCTTGTGATGGTGCATATATTCTTTTCGTTACATGTAATTGTAACAGTGCTGTCGGGAAGGTGGCGGAGAATATCACAGAAGGTTTTTGCATTGAGAACGGCGGCACCGGGCTCCTCTACTCTAACATTTACTGAAGTCAGAACTGCTATATCAAGGTCAAAGCCGGTAAGCTTTACTGAATTATCTTGTGTTTCAATAAGAATACATTCAAGATGAGGAAGCACCGCCTTTGCAGGAATTGATCTCTGAACATTAAGACAGATATTTGTGAAAGAATGTGTGTCACAGATGATCTTCATATAAAAACCTCCGAAAATGAATTTCTCTCCCCCCGAAAGGGATAGGATATGTTTAAAAAAGGTTATAGTAGTAGGGGATGTGGGGTTTGTTGAAAACTCCCGAATACCTTGTAAAATAAAGGAAAAAAGTGAAAAGTTTTCAAAAAAAGGTATATTGAAAACTTGTTTATAAAAAATTTAATGATCTTTTAAAGTTGATATTGTTAATAAAACAATGTTGAATGTTGATAATGTGTTAATATCGGGAAAAGATTTTTACAAATCACCGTATCCGAAGTACAAGTAATTTTACCGGTATCTGCCACTAAGGAGCTTAAGGGGCTTTTTTTTCAGCACCGCTTGCGAGCATAAATTATGAGTTCTCCTTGACCTGTCTTATGATATCATCTACCGTGTTCTTAAAGGTCTGGTTTATTTTCATATCCTTTTCTACACGGCTTATTGAATTCATAACTGTTGCGTGGTCTTTTCCGAAATATTCACCCGTATTTTTAAGTGTTATACCCGTGAGTGTTCTTATTACAAACATACAGATGTTTCTTGCTGTGGAAACCGTCTGTGTTCTGTTTTTTGATTTTATATCGTCTGCGGTAATTCCGTATATATCAGCTACCGTGTTTATGGTTTTTTCAACTATAGATGCAACGGGAAGAGAATCGGTAATTACATCCTTAACGATATTTTGTATCTGTTCAAATGTGAGAGGCATACCGTAGATCTTAGTAAGAGCTTCGATTTTATTGAGCGTTCCTTCTATCTGACGGATGTTATTTTTGATTTTTGTTGCTATGTAATCAATTGCGTTATCGCTGATATTGATTCCTAATTGTCTTGATTTGTTCTTTACGATGTTTTTTCTTGTTTCAATATCGGGAGAAATAACATCTGCTATAATTCCCATTTCAAAACGGGTTCTGAGTCTTTCATCGATTCCGCGCATTTCCTTGGGTGCCACATCGGAGGTGAGAACTATCTGCTTTCCGGCCTGATAAAGAGCGTTGAAGGTATGGAAAAATTCCTCCTGTGTTCTTTCGGTCGATCTTAACATCTGAATATCGTCTATTAAGAAGGCATCGACATTTCTGTATTTATTCTGAAAAGGTGTCGTATCCTTTGCCTTCAGACAGTTCATAAATTCCGTAAGGAAATTTTCTGCTGTTTCGTAAATTATGATATCATTGGGATTTTTTCTTTTAAGCTCATTATAAATAGCATAAAGAAGGTGTGTTTTACCAAGTCCCGAATTACCGTATATAACGAAGGGGTTGTGAAGACCGGGGTCAGCGGCAACCTTTTTTGCCATTTCATATGCAAACATATTTGACTGACCTACAACGAAGCTGTCAAAGGTGAAGTAAGAAGCATTTTTTCTTACGGGCCCTGTCTTTTCGGTCTTTTCCTCTTTTATTTCTTCCTTTGCTTCTTCTTTTGTATTTTTAGGCTGATTTGATTCCTTTTCTTTTTCAGCCGCCTGATTTACAACTACATCTATTTCAACTGAGAAGCCTATGACCTGTTCAAAGTTTCTTTTGAGAAGCTCCGAGAATTTTGAAAGAATTATATTCTTCTTAAAATCCGCATTTACCGTAAAAACTGCCGTTTCACCGTCAAGCTTATAAAACTGAAGGGGTTCAAGCCACATATTGTACATTACATCAGAAACCTCGTTCTTACATAATGCAAGGACTTCCTTCCAGATATCACCCAATGAATCCATTTTAACCTCCGCAAAATCTTTCTTTCTTAACATATCCCAAAAAATTATACTATAGTTAGAATATATAATAACATAAGTTAAATAAATATTCAATAAAAATTTTTAATAATTATTATTTAAAGTATTACAAAATCTGACTAAAAAAAATCTTTACATTTAGTGATTATTATAGTAAAATCAAATAAATATTTTCCGTTAGGAGTGTTTTTATGAAAATTGCCGTTTTAGGCTGCGGTACGGTAGGCTCGGGAGTTGTTGATATTCTTGACTCAAAGCCTTGCCTTATGGAAAAGAGTGCAGGAGAAATAATCGAAGTTAAATATATACTTGATATAAGAGATTTTACCGGAAGTAAGTATGAAAAGAGGATCGTAAAGGATATAGATACGATTCTTTGTGACAGTGAAATAGAAACTGTTGTCGAAACTATGGGCGGTGTTGAGCCGGCATTTACTTTCTGTAAAAAATGCCTTGAAAAAGGAAAGAATGTCGTAACATCAAATAAAGCACTTGTTGCCGCAAAGGCAGAAGAGCTTTTTAAGTCTGCAAAGGAAAATAACGCAGCTTTTATGTTTGAAGCGGCTGTATGCGGCGGAATTCCCGTTATAAGAACTCTTTTTTCTTCTCTTTCTGCAAATAATATCCTTTCCTTTGCAGGTATTCTCAACGGTACTACAAACTTTATTCTTACAAAAATGATAGACGAAAAAATGTCGTTTGATACTGCTCTTAAAATTGCACAGGAAAAGGGCTATGCCGAAAAAGACCCCACGGCTGATGTTGAGGGACTTGATGCGGGAAGAAAAGCATGTATTCTTGCTTCCATATGCTACGGGACTCATGTTTATCCTGAAGAAATACATACAGAGGGTATACGCTCAGTAACGCTGGAGGATGCTTCATATGCCGCATCAAAGGGATATAAAATAAAGCTTCTCGGAAAAGCAGATAAGCGAAATGACGGCAAAATCGGTGCAATCGTGTGTCCTTTCTTTGTAAGTGATTCTTCATTAATATCAGATGTAAAAGGCGTTTATAACGCAATTTCAATAACGGGAGACAGTATCGGAGATGTGCTTCTTTACGGTCAGGGTGCAGGTAAGGAAGCAACGGCAAGTGCAGTTGTCGGTGATGTTATGGAATGTGCAAGACTTAAAAAGAACGAAAAGCACTATGTATGGGCTGACCATAAAGAGGGTGTTATAGAAGATTATCTTAATTATGAAACTGCCCTTTATGTAAGAGGCTATGCTAAGGATGCTTCAAAGAGCCTTATTAACATAAGAGAAGCCTTCGGCGGAGTAAATGTGCTTTCAAGAGAGGATGCTCCGGAAAACGAAATTGCATTCATTACTCCCAAGGCACAGGAAAAAGAGCTCAGAGAAATACTCTCGGAGCTCAAAGACTTTGCATCGGCATCAATTATAAGAATACTGTAAATGTAACTGATTTTGCACAGGAAAGCGGATATAAGATATTTGTTGCCGCCGCAGTTTTTCAGATGCTGACAGTCCTGTGGTATACAATGCGAAAAAAACAAAACCTATACAACAAAAGGCGTAAGTTTACTTAAAACGGTAAACCTACGTCTTTTTTTTGTTACTTTATAAAGCTATGACTATTTATCGGGCGACATTCCCCATAAATCGCAAAATTTATTGTTCGCTTTTTATTTGTCTGATATCATTTCCCTCAAAATAAAGAAGAGCATATTCGCCTATGAATCTTGATGAAATTCTGTTGGTATAATTATTTTCAATTTCTTTAAGAGAAAGATTTGTGCTGACAATTGTGGGAAGTCCCGTATTGATTCTTGTGTTAACTATGTTATATAAGGCTGCCGTGGTGAATGAGGTTGAAAATTCTGCACCGAGGTCATCAATCACAAGTAAGTCACATTCAAGCATCATAGCTTCAAATGCACCGTTTGAATTTGTTTTTCCGAAGCGTTCCTTTTGAAGCTCATTAAAGAAATTCTGTGCGGAATTGTATAATACCGTATAGCCTTTTTTTATTACAGAGCCTGCAATTGCAAGGGAAAGATGTGTTTTTCCCAGACCCGTCTGTCCGAGCATGAGAATTGAGGGGGAAGATGTATCAAAGCTTATTGCATAATCTTTACAGAACCCAAGCACATCTGTCATTACTTCTCTCGGTGAGCGGTCTCTTTTTGTGGGTGCTTTATCGGAATAATAAGAAAGCTTGAAATCCTCAAAACGGCATATTTTGAGAGGAGAATTTTTTCCTGCCTCTTCAAATGCAAGCTCTTTCAGAAGCTCAATATGGCATTCGCAGAGCCTTGTACCGTTTATTCCCGTATCGTCACATACGGGACAGGTATATTTAACCTCAAGATAGTCCTCGGGAAGAGAGTGCTTCTGAAGAAGTCTTTTTACATTCTGCTGTGCGGTGAGATTTCTGATTTTCTGCTGCTGAACAAATTCTGCAGCCTTGTCTGGAGACATATCTATAGCCTTGACAGCTTCCTTTACCGAGGCTATCATTTCATTTTTATACTCTGAATATTCAGGCTCAATGTTTTCAAACATCATCATAACAGCCGTGTTTTTCGCTTCTGCCTGATTTCTTCTTTTATCAAGTATATCCTGTGCTTTTTCAAAAATTTCTTTCGTATAAGGCATAATTTATCTCTTTTCTCTCTTTTTAAGCTTCGGAACTGCGGCTCTTGCCCTTTGCTCAGCTCTTAGTAGATCATATGAAGCGTTGGGGTCGGGTGTAAGAGTCTCTTTTTTATCAGCTTTTTTCTTATTTTGTCTTTCAAGTGCCTTTTTTTCCTGCTCTTTTATGAAGCTTTCCTTTTCATCGGATGCTTTTTCGGGAGTGTCTACACCCTTTTTGTGCCATGATGAAAGCACCTTATGCATATAAGGAAAGCTGATTTTTTCAGTGTTGTCGGTCATTTCTTCAAAAGCAAGAATCAGCATGGGAACGGAAAAGCCCCATTCGTTTGTCCACTGTGAAAAATATTTTTCCTGTGAAGATGTGGGATGTGAGGAGGGGAGCTTTACCTGTGAAGCGAAAGCAGACCAGACGGAATTTACTTTTTCGATGTTCTTAAGCTCCTCATCGGCAGCTTCAAGGGTATCTATTTCTCTTTGCGACCAGTCCACTCCGATTTTATATATGTAGTTCATATTTGTGGCTTTTCCTCTTGTTGCCGCAAATTCACATATTGAAAGAATTACCTCAACGGGAAGACCGTAATAGTCATGAAGAAGTATCAATGAGCTCTGATCGCCCGTTCCTATAGTCCTTCCCAGACGCATCTGTGCTTCATTGAGAAGAATACGCACATTTTCAGATTCTGCTACACGGATACAAATTTCATTATAATTGAGCTTACCCGGATTATTATGCGGGACCTTTTCCTTTTTCGGAATTACGGGAATATCGGCTTTTTCTTCCTTTACCTCTTGCACAGCTTCCTTTGATGTAACTGCTTCGGCACTGAATACAGCCGAAGCTTCAGCATCAAGAATGAAGCCCGTATCCTTCCAGTAGATAAGAGCATCATTTACCTCTTCAACGGCAACACCGGTGCCCGAAGAAATTTCCTCGGCACTGAAAACACCGCCCGATTTTGAAAAGGCATATATTATAACTTTAAGCTGTGAAGCCGACGAAAGAATCAGATGTTTTTCGGCAATCTCCGAAGGCATCACCGTAACACCGTTGTATTTTGTGTGATTTACTTTATACATAAATTTTCCTTTTATCGAATAAATCATAATTTAACAACGTAATTTGGTTAAATCAAATTACCCTTGAACGATAAAAATATATTTCAATTTTGTAGGGGACGACGACCTCGGCGTCC
>CAYTRD010000052.1:0-14683 GCA_964440255.1 uncultured Ruminococcus sp.
GCTTATAAAATTATACGAAAATTAGAAGAATAAGGGTCAGCAGAAATGCTGACCCTTTTACTGTAAATCCTGTCAACAAAAACCATTTGTCCGATAAAATGAAAATGAGAGTCTTTGTCGGAGGTGATTTTTTTGATAATGCTTACAATAAGAGGACTTTTATATCCCTTTCTCGGAACCCTGACAGGCAGTTCCTTTGTGTTATTTGCAAAAAATAAACCTACAGTCCGTTTTATGGCAGTTCTTGACAGTCTGGCTGCGGGAATTATGTGTGCCGCATCATTTTTCAGCCTTATTCTTCCGGCACTTGAACAGTCGGAAAATGACGGTAATATATCAAAGCTATTTTGCAGTATCGGTTTTTTCTCGGGTATTATTCTTTTTATTACAGTAAATAAGGCTTTTGAAAAACTGTTTTACGGACGGGATAAGTCCGGTAATATGCTCGTCTGGGCGGTATCATTTCATAATATACCCGAGGGAATGGCTGTAGGTGTTGTTTATGCAAGTATTCTTGCAGGCTCAGACGGTGTCAGTACGAGCAGTGCACTTGCTTTATCGCTCGGTATTGCTATGCAGAATATTCCCGAGGGAGCAATAATTTCTCTACCCATGAAAGCGAGAGGAAAAAGTAAATTCGTTTCGTTTTTATACGGCACCGTATCGGGAATTGCCGAGCTTCTTGCAGGTGCTTTGACATTATATGCCGCTTCATTTGTATATGACATTCTGCCGTTTTCTCTTTGCTTTGCCGCAGGGGCGATGTTTTATGTTGTGCTTGCAGAATTATCTTCCAATTTTTCGGATAACGAAAACTCGGAGCTTTCTCTGTTTACATTCGGTGCGGGATTTATAATTATGATGCTTTTAGATACATATCTCGGCTGATTATTTGTAAATTTTTACGAGTAATTTCAATCTGCCTTTTTTTGTAGTTGAAACCTCTTCCGAAAAAATAAATTTTCCGAAGCCTCTTACGGAAACTGTATCAGATTTTTTAATCAGCTTTGAGGAGCTTTCGCATAATACTGAATTTATATAAACCTTTTTGCTGTCAAAAAGAGCTTCAGCCGTGCTTCTCGACAGATTGTATACTGCACATATCACGCAGTCTGCACGAAGTGAAGAGCTGATTATATCCTTATCTTCAAGGGTAAAAAGACTGTCTGTACCCGTGAATTCACATATACTGCAACGCACTGCGGTATGGCGGATTTTTGTGAGGTTTTCGCAGATATATTCGCTCATTTTTCTTGTAACAAAACAGAATGCAGCATCGTCTTTTATTACAATGTCGCCGATATGCTCTCTTTCTATTGAAAGGTTCATAAGTGAGCCTAAATAGTCACGGTGAGAGAGTGCTTCGGCGAATTTTTTGTTTTGCGGTTCAATTTTAATGCAATCAATAGGGAAATCTTCGCTGTAATAAAGCTCCTCTTCACTTCCGAAACGCACCATCTGTCTTTCCGTACCCTCTGTTCCGCCGAAAAGAGAGTAGCTTACAAGTGAATTTTTATTTGCCTTTAATTCACCCAATTCTTCCATATTGAGAAAATTTGAAAAGGTGAAAATGCACTTATCCTCACTTCTTTTTGAAAGGTCTCTCATATGGTCAATAAAAAAGTTATCCATATTTATTCTCCGTATTATGATAGTCTAATAATAACATAAAAATTAATAAAATCAATTATTAATTAGTTTGATAAAAAAACATAATATATAGATTGACTTTATCGCTTTAGTATGCTAAAATGGTGAAAAATTTCTTATGAGAGTGAATTTATATGAATAATGATCATCATAGTGCCGAAATGCTTTACAATGCAATACTGAAGCTTGAAACAGAGGAAGAATGTGCAGCTTTTTTCAGCGATATATGCACGATTCAGGAGCTTGAGGCACTTATTCAGCGGCTTCAAGTTGCAAAAATGCTTCTTGACGGCAATAATTACAACGATATATCAAAGGCTGTGGGAGCAAGCACGGCAACAATATGCAGAGTTGCAAAATGTGTGAAATACGGTGACGGCGGTTATAAGACAGTGCTGTCAAGACTCAGTGGTGAGGAAGAATAATGATAAACGAAAGCTTACTTAAAAATGAAGAGCTTGCCGTTTTCAGACTGCGTTCCTTGTATTCCGGATACGGATATATGCAGTATAAAATGAGCAAGTTTGAAGAATATGACCTTTATGTTAAAAATAAGGATTTCCTGATTTCCGACAGAGTAATTACCTTTACCGATACAAACGGAAAGCTTCTGGCACTTAAGCCGGACGTTACTCTTTCAATAATTAATAATCTCGGAAAGAGCATTGACGGTATTCATAAAATGTATTATAACGAAAATGTTTACCGTGTTTCCGGTGCTACGGGAAAATTCAAGGAAATAATGCAGACAGGTCTTGAATGTATAGGTTCTATCGGTGCATATGAAACTGCAGAGGTGCTTTATCTTGCCGTAAAAAGCCTTGAGCTTATTGATTCCGATTTCAGACTTGAGCTGTCCCATGCATCATTTTTAAGTGAAATATTAAATTCAAACGGTATAGATGAAAACATAAAAAATGAAGCTCTTGAAGCAATAAAAATAAAAAGCTCGGGACTTGTAGGAGAGCTGCTTAATAATGAAAAGCTTACAAAGGAACAGGCACAGCTCATAAATACATTATGTGCGAATTTCAATAGTGTGAAAGCTCTTGAAACAGCATTGAAGCCTTTCATCAAAGGTGAAATATGCGAACGCGAGTTCTCGGAATTTATGGATACCGTGTCGGGTGTCACAACAGAGGAATTAAGCGGAAAGATTATAGTAAATTTCTCACTTGCAAGTGATGCAGGCTACTACAGCGGTATTGTTTTCAAAGGATTTATTAACGGAATTCCCACAAGCGTGCTTTCCGGCGGACAGTATGATAAGCTTATGAAAAAGCTCGGAAATAAGGGCGGTGCAGTCGGTTTTGCCGTATACCTTGACAGCTTTGAACGCTTCGGAAAGGAAACAAATGAATATGATGTGGATACCGTCCTTCTCGTAAAAGAAGCTGACAGTGTGCAGAAAATACTTGCTGCCGCAGAAAAAATAAGAAGTATGGGCGAAAGCGTGTCGGTGCTAAAGGAAATACCCTCGGGACTTCGATATCGCCGTGTTACGGGAACGGAGGAATAATATGGATTATATCAATGTTGCCCTGCCAAAAGGCAGACTCGGTGAAAAGGTTTATGATATTTTTGAAAAAGCAGGCTTCGAGTGCCCTGCAATTAAAGAGAATAACAGAAAGCTTACATTTGAAAACCCCGAAAAGGGAATAAGATATTTCTGGGTAAAGCCCTCGGATGTTGCAATATATGTAGAACGGGGGGCTGCCGATATCGGTGTTGCGGGAAAGGATATTCTTCTTGAATATGAACCCGATGTATATGAGCTTTCCGACCTGCATATGGGCGTGTGCCGTATGGCGGTTGCCGCTCCCGAAAGCTTTCGTGACGATAAGTCAAGAACACTTAAGGTCGCAACAAAGTTTTCAAATATTGCATCAAAATACTACGCGTCCCTGTGCCGTGATATTGATATAATTCACCTGAACGGATCAATTGAGCTTGCCCCCATTCTCGGTCTTTCGGATGTTATTGTAGATATCGTAGAAACGGGAAAAACACTTCTTGAAAACGGACTTGTTCCCTTTGAAACAATAGTCCCCATAAGTGCAAGACTTATCTCAAATAAGGCAAGCTACACCTTCAAGACAGAAAAAATAAACAGAATTAAAAATGCAATGGAAGAATATGTGAGGAATCAGAATGATTAAGATATACGAATATTCGTCACTTAACAACGATGAAATTTTTGATCGGGCAAATCCCACAGGTGATGTTTCGGGAATCGTTGCCGA
Source organism: uncultured Ruminococcus sp. (assembly GCA_964440255.1). GTDB lineage: Bacteria > Bacillota > Clostridia > Oscillospirales > Acutalibacteraceae > RUG806. The sequence goes on from CAYTRD010000052.1 coordinate 3,894, forward strand.
TATAATTGAAGATGTAAAAACAAACGGAGACAAAGCCTTATATAAATACTGCGAAAAATTCGATAAGGCTAAGCTTTCTTCGCTTGAAGTATCAACGGAAGAGATTGAAGAAGCCTTCGCTGCCGTTGAGCCTGAATTTTTAAGAATACTTGAAAAAGCCGCAACGAATATAAGAGAATTCCATACAGCACAAAAAAGAAACAGCTTTGTTGTTGATACAAATAAGAACGGTGTTGTTATCGGGCAGAAGGTAATTCCCATCGAAAAGGCAGGTCTTTATGTTCCGGGAGGTACAGCAGCGTACCCATCCACAGTTTTAATGGACTCAATTCCGGCAAAAATTGCAGGCTGTAAGGAAATATGCATCTGCACACCTCCGTCAGCAGACGGCAAAGTAAATCACGTTATCCTTGCCGCCGCAAAGATTGCAGGTGTTGACAGAATTTTCAAAGTAGGCGGTGCACAGGCTGTAGCTGCTCTTGCATACGGAACCGAAACCGTTTCAAAGGTGGACAAGCTCGTAGGTCCCGGAAATGCTTTCGTTGCAGAAGCAAAAAGACAGGTCTACGGTATGGTATCAATTGATATGATTGCAGGCCCCAGCGAAATTCTTGTTATTGCAGATAAAAATTCCGATCCCGTATTTGTTGCCGCCGATCTTCTTTCGCAGGCAGAGCACGACAAAAACGCAAGTGCGGTTCTTGTAACAGAATCAAAGGAGCTGGCTAAAAAGGTAAGTGAAGAGCTTGAAAGACAGATTCCCTTACTTGAAAGAGAAGAAATTGCAAGAGCTTCAATTGACAACAACGGTAAAATAATAATTGCTCCCGATATTGAAACGGGTATAAACATTGCAAATGAAATTGCCCCCGAGCACCTTGAGCTTTGTCTTGATGATCCCTTCGAGTATCTTGATTCAATTAAAAATGCAGGCAGTATTTTTATGGGAAGATATTGTCCCGAAGCACTCGGTGACTATTTTGCAGGGCCTAACCACACCCTTCCCACAAGCGGTACGGCAAGATTTTCAAGCCCCCTGTCAGTTGACGATTTTGTGAAAAAGACACAGTTTACATACTACACAAAGGATGCACTTTCCGAGGTTTATAAGGATATTGCATATTTTGCAGAAAAAGAGGGCTTGGGTGCACACGCAAAAAGTGCAACAGTAAGATTTGAGGAGATAAAATGAGCAGATTTTTAAGCGGATTATACGCTTCACTTAAAGAATATGTCCCCGGTGAACAGCCTCAGGACAAAAAGTATGTAAAACTCAATACAAATGAATCGCCTTTTCCCCCGTCAGCGGGAGTTATTGCTGCCGTGACAGATGAAGAAGTTAAAAAGCTGTGCTTATATTCCGATCCCGAAAGTAAGCTTCTGAAAGCAAAGCTTGCCGAAGTATATTCACTTAAAAGTGAAAATGTTTTCGTTGCAAACGGGTCTGATGATATATTAAACTTTGCTTTTATGGCATTTGCCCGTGAAAACGGTGCCGTATTTCCCGATATTTCATACGGTTTTTATCCCGTATTTGCAGAATTATATAACATTGATGCAAAGATAATTCCACTTGAAGCGGATTTTTCAATTGATGCTGAAAAATATTTTTCCGGCGGTAAAATGGTGGTTATTGCAAACCCCAATGCCCCCACAGGCAAGGTTATTCCCAAAAACGATATTGAAGAAATAATAAAGTCAAATCCCGATAATGTTGTGCTTATTGATGAAGCATATGTAGATTTCGGTGCTGAAAGCGTTGTTGATTTAGTCGGTAAATACGATAATCTTCTCGTTGTGCAGACCTTCTCGAAATCACGCTCAATGGCAGGTGCAAGACTTGGCTTTGCATTCGCTTCATCTGAAATCATAAAAGATCTTGAAAAGATAAAGTATTCCACGAATCCCTATAACCTTAACAGACTTACACAGTTAATGGGTGTAAAGGCTTTAGAGGAACAGGAATATTACGATAATAACTGTAAGAAAATTATCGAAAACCGTGAATATACGGTAGCAGAGCTTGAAAAAATAGGCTTTTCGGTAATTCCTTCAAAGGCTAATTTTATATTCGCAAAGCACGAAAAAATAAGCGGTGAAAAAATTTACTTAAAGCTTAAAGACAAGGGTGTTCTGATCCGTCACTTTACAAGTGAAAGAATCAAAGACCATAACCGCATTACCATCGGCACAAAAGAACAGATGCAGGTATTGATTGACAAGCTTATTGAAATAATAGGGGAGGAAGAATAATGAGAACGGCTGAAATTAAAAGAAAAACCGCTGAAACGGATATAGAGCTTTCACTTAATATTGACGGAACTGGAAAAAGTGAAATCGCTACAGGCTGCGGTTTTCTTGACCATATGCTTACATTATTTTCAAAGCACGGAAGATTTGACCTGACGGTGAAGTGTGTCGGTGATACCGAGGTTGATTATCACCACTCTGCCGAAGATATCGGAATTGCTCTCGGTTCTGCTTTTTCGGATGCTTTAGGGGAAATGAAAGGCATAAAAAGATACGGAGATATTATTCTTCCTATGGATGAAGCTCTTATTTTAGAAGCAATTGATGTTTCGGGAAGATGTCATCTCTCTTTTGATGCAGAAATTCCCACTCAGAAGGTGGGCGATTTTGATACCGAGCTTATTGAAGAATTTTTCCTCGGCTTCATACGAAAAGCAGGTGTTACACTTCATATAAAGATGCTTTCCGGCAAAAACAGTCATCACATAATAGAGGGTATTTTTAAGGCATTCGGAAGAGTAATGTCTGTCGCCTGTGAAACAGATGAAAAATATAAGGATGAAATTCCTTCAACAAAAGGAATGTTGGTTTAATTATGATAGCAATAGTAGATTACGGTGTGGGAAATCTTTTTTCTCTCCGTTCTTCCTTTAAGGCAATAGGGGCGGATGCAGTTTTTACTTCCGATGAAAAAATTATCAGAAGTGCCGAAAGAATAATTCTTCCCGGTGTCGGTGCATTCGAGGATGCCGCAAACAAGCTTAAAAATACCGGTCTCGGTGAAGTCGTGGTATCGGAAGTCAAAAACGGCAAACCGCTTCTCGGAATCTGTCTCGGTATGCAGCTTCTTTTTGAGCGTAGCTACGAGTTCGGTTGTCACGAGGGACTCGGTCTTATTTCGGGCAACATAGTTTCTTTTGAAGGAAAAATAAATAAAGAGCTTAAAATACCCGAAATCGGCTGGAATGAACTGAAGCTCAATAAGAAATCCTTACTTTATAAAGGCTTCAAAGGCGGAGAATTTGTTTATTTTGTTCATTCATATTTTGCAGAGTGTGACAGTAAATTTGTTTCTGCATTTTCCGAATATGATATTGATTTTCCCGCTTCCGTGGAATGTGAAAATGTATTCGGCTGTCAGTTCCATCCGGAAAAAAGCGGAAAGGTCGGGCTTAAAATTCTTGAAAATTTCTGTAAAGCAGGTGAAAATGTATGATAATTTTACCCGCTGTTGATATGTATGATAAAAAGGCTGTCCGTCTTTTTAAAGGTGACTATTCGCAGATGACCGTGTATTCCGATAATCCCGTTGAAATTGCTTTTGATTTTAAGAATTCGGGTGCAGAATTTATCCATCTTGTTGACCTTGAGGGAGCAAAGGACGGAACTACGCCCAATATAGATGTTGTAGAAAAAATCATAAAGGAAACAGGACTTAAAGCGGAAATCGGCGGAGGAATCAGAAGCCGTGAAGTACTTGAAAAGTATCTCGAAATCGGTGTTTCCCGTGTAATATTAGGTACTGCCGCAGTTAATGACAGAGAATTTCTTTTGTGGGCGGTAGAAAAATACGGCGATAAAATAGCCGTCGGTGCAGATATAAAGGACGGCTTCGTTGCAATAAAAGGCTGGGTGGAAAAGTCAGAAATCAGATGTGATGACTTTTTCAGAGATATGGAAAATATTGGTGTGAAAACAATAATATGCACCGATATTTCAAAAGACGGTGCAATGCAGGGTACAAACCGCAGGCTTTATAAAGAGCTTTCCGAAAAATTCAGCATTGATATTGTAGCCTCGGGCGGTGTCAGCAGTATTGATGATATAAAGGCTCTTCGTGAAATGAAGCTTTACGGTGCCATTGTTGGAAAAGCATATTACATAAAGGCAATTGATCTTAAGGAAGCAATAGCACTTGCCCGATAAAAGGAGTATTTATGATAACAAAAAGAATTATTCCCTGCCTTGATGTAAAGGACGGCAGGGTAGTAAAGGGAGTAAATTTCAAGTCACTCGCGGATGTAAATGATCCCGTCGGACTTGCTTCCTTCTACAGTGATAACGGTGCAGACGAGCTTGTTTTTTATGATATAACAGCTTCTGCAGAGGGAAGACAGTTGTTTACCGATATTCTGCAAAAGGTTGCATCCACCGTCTTTATTCCACTGACAGTCGGCGGCGGTATAAATACTGTTGCAGATTTTGACAGAGTATTGAAATCGGGTGCAGATAAGGTAAGTGTAAATTCGGGAGCAATCAGAAATCCCGAGCTTATAAGAGAGGCTGCCCGTCTTTACGGCAGTCAGTGTGTTGTAATTTCTGCCGATGTAAAAAGAGTGGACGGAGTTTTCCGTGTATTTTCAAAGGGCGGACGAGAGGAGACTCCGCTTGAAGCAATTGAATGGATAAAACGCTGTGTGGATATGGGTGCAGGTGAGGTTGTGCTCAATTCCATTGATACGGACGGCGTGAAAAAAGGCTTCGATATAGAAATGCTCGAAGCCGTATGTAATGCGGTAAATGTGCCCGTAATCGCATCGGGCGGTGCGGGAAGTGTCAAAGACTTTATCGACTTGTTTCAGAAAGTACCGAGAGTTGATGCAGGTCTTGCCGCTTCTGTTTTCCATTTCGGTGAAATTATGATTCCCGACTTAAAAGCCGAGCTTAAACAAAATGATATCAAAGTGAGGATATAAAAATGCTTGATATAAATGCACTTAAATTTGATGAAAAGGGACTTATTCCCGCTATTGTTGTTGATGCGTGGAGCAAGAAGGTGCTGACCCTTGCCTATATGAACCGTGAAAGCCTTGAAATTTCTCTTAAAAAAGGGCTTACATGCTTTTACAGTCGTTCGAGAAACGAATTATGGCTTAAGGGAGAAACCAGCGGAAATTATCAGCATATCGTGTCAATTACCGCCGATTGCGATAATGATGCACTCGTTGTAGTTGTAGAAAAGGATGGTCCTGCTTGTCACACGGGTACGGATTCCTGCTTCACAAAGGAAGTTTATCAGAGTGATGACAGACACGAATTTACGGTAAACGGCTTATATGAGCTGCTTCAAGGCAGAAAAAACGATATGCCCGAAGGCTCATACACAACATATCTTTTCTCTAAAGGAACCGATAAAATTCTTAAAAAGATAGGCGAAGAATGCACAGAGGTTATTATCGCAGGCAAGGCTGACGATAAGGCAGAAACCGTCTACGAAATAGCTGACCTTATGTATCACACAATGGTGCTTATGGTGAATATGGGTATATCTGTAGAAGATGTACAGAAAGAGCTTGCCTCCCGTCACATAATCGACCACAAGGTAAAACAGGAAAAAATGACAGGGAATAATTAGTACACATGACCCGATGCTTTAAACAGCATCGGGTATTCGTTTTAAATATATATAACCCTTGGTGTGTAAGTTCAGTTTTGTGGTTTTACAGACAAGACGGCAGAGCACAGAAGCGTATAATGGGCTGGATGAAAAGGCTATTGAGGAAGAAATCGCTGCACAGTTTTTCGGTGTTGTATTTTCTTCCGAAAGTCAGATAAGAAAAACAGTGGCAGAAGCAAGTACGGAAGAACGGGGCTTTTTGCGAAAAATAATAGCCCGTTTGAATCGTTTTATTGAGAATATCAAGCGGAATCTTACCATGTACGGCGTGAATGATAAGACCGTAAAAGCGGCACTTATGATGGAAATCAGCGAAGCCGAGGAAATGGCACGGCAATTTGAAGTGGCACTCAATGAAGCGGCGAAAAAAGAAAAGCCCACCGTAAGTGACGGCGGGGGGAAGGCATCAAGAAAAATTGAAACAAAAACCAATAGTTTCTCGCATCAGCTTAACGATTGGAAAGAAGGATTCGGGAAACCTTTTGGCTCTTATAACGGACATTTCTTTAGATTAGGAAAAACCTCTGATGTGTTAATGAAACACGGAGCCAAAGATGCTGAGTTGATAATGTATACGGATTGTTTATTAAAAATAACAGGAAATAAGCATAGTATTTCACTTGAAGAGTTGGCTAAAATTCCTGAACAGTTAAATGATCCGATTCTGCTTTTTAGAGGTAGTGTTCCAAATAGCTTTGTTGCATTGACGGAGATTGTTGATAAAAGCGAAAATGATGTTATTGTTGCTGTGCATATAAACAAAAAGCATAATCGAAATGTTATCAATAAAATAGCAAGTGTATACAGCAAAAGTGATGAAACCGGTAATAATAAAATTGCAAGTTATGTTGAAAGACAGATAGAAGAAGGTAACCTCATTGATGCAAGCACAAAAAAAGCACCGATTTGGTTTACGACCAAAGGGCTCCAATTGCCCGAGGTGGTTCAAACCATAATCAGTGCTAACAATACTGTATCACAAAACACACAGTCTGTCAAGAACAATGATATGCAGAACAGCAAGAAATATTCCTACGCCGGGATTGGTGCAAAAACGCATAATATAAAAACTCTTGAACAAGCAATACGTCTTGAAGATGTCGGCAAGGCAACTGATGAAGAGATAAGGCAACAGACAGGCTGGTTTAGAGGGTATGACGGCAAGTGGAGATTTGAGCTTGACGACAGTAAGGCTGTGTTTAGAACTGAGGGGGATGTAAAACTTCGACAGAATGAAAGATACAGAAGGCTGGAAGAACTTTCTGATCGCTATAATAATTTGAATGAATCCGAGCAAAAAGAGCTTAGTACACTTGAAAAAGAGTTTGAGGATGATATATGGAGTGAAAAATATGAGCTTCAGGATTATCTTGATTATCCTGCTCTTTATGAAGCATATCCTCAATTGAAGCATTTATCAGTTGCTTTTGAAGCTCTTGAGCCCGGTGTGTACGGGGTATTTCACCGCAACAAAAATATGATTATTCTTAAAAGAGGGGCTGATGCAAGTTCAATAAAATCTTCTCTGCTTCACGAGTTGCAGCACGCTATACAGAAAATTGAAGGCTTTGCAGGTGGCTCAAGTCCCGGTTATTGGTCGAATGTGCCTGCAGAAAGAAAGCCTGGAACTTATGCACAGATAATTGCTGAACGCAATAAAATCGGGGATAAAATCCTTGAATCAGCTTCAAAGAAATTTATTGATGCTTTCAGAGCCTATAACAGAGGCGAGCTTGAGTATAGTGACCTTGAAAAAATCGGCACCGAAGATGAGCTCGATTTACTCTGGGCTTATGCTGTGGCAGATAAGCAGGCTGAATTGCGTCGTGTAAATGACAAAAGCGATGATGATTTATATTTTTCCACCGCCGGTGAAATCGAGGCTCGTGATGTGGCAAGACGACAGAATCTTAATGCAGAAGAAAGAAAACACACCCGACCCGATATAGACAGGACGTATGTTGTGTTTGCTGAGACAGCTTCAGCATTGTATGACTATGTAGGCAAAAACGCTGAGGGCATTGAAATATATGAGACTTCAGATCGCATTAAAGGTATTTCATACAAGGAAAAGCTTGCTATATTCAAGGAAAACTTTTATAAGGAAGATTCGCCTCATTATCTTGGCAGAAAAATAGCATTTCAGCATAATGGAAAAACTGATTATGCTGAAATTGACAGGTTTACTCAGAAGGAGAATATAGAAAAAATTAATCCAGGAAGATTATATCCAGCAGATAAAGCAAAAATTAACATAGGTGCAAGCGGTGATTTTGTTACGCTACTCGAAAATGCACTTTATGACACCTATAAGGCAAATGATAATTTTACAAAAAATGATGCCCATAAAAAAACAAAAGAATTTGAATATTATCTTAAAACTGTTTATGTCGACAATGTTCCATTTGATGTTGTGATTAATATCAGAAAAGAAATTTCATCTGAAGGATTCGTTTATGATGTGAAGTTTAAAAAAAATAAAGAGCTCTCACTGCTCGGACCTCAGATTGAAAACATCAATCGTCGTCCTAAGGTGCAAAACACCCGCGTCGCGGAGAACTCCAAAAAAAGTCTAACACAGCGCGACACAGATGTCAAGAAAAAGTTTTCAAAGCAACTGACTGCTGAAACAGAAGAAGGCATAGAGCAGATAACGGCTGAAAATGAGACCTTCGGGGAATATGTCGACAGAGTTTTAAGTGAAATCAGCGAAAAAATAGCCGACAAGCGTTCGCCCGGTCAAGCAAAGGGTTATGGCAGGGATGCATTTATTGATATTGCAAGAGAATACAATGTGTATAATTACAATGAAAGAGGATACATAAGGTCAAGATATTCCAACAACGAAATTGCAGTAAATATCGAACATGTACTTGTAGGTATATCAGAAGGTATTTTATCGGCAAGGGACGGACTTACAATTCTTTCGGATATTCAAGAGAATATTCTTTCGGACGGATATGATTTTGAGAACACCGGAGTGAATGTTGCTTTCAGACAAGAGCTTAAAAACAAGCAGATATATGTTTCCGAGAATATATATAACGAGCTTTTGGAAAGATACGGCGGAAAAAAGAAGTTGAGAGCTGCTTCATTCAATCAGTTATCAATAAAGCCTGCAGATGATACTCACAAAGAAAATATTAAAGACATATATGAATATTTGCAGAAAGAGTATTCGGAGCTTCTTGCCGGAGCATCGTCTGAAATCGGCATGATTGAAGATCTTATCGTTACAGAAAGAGAGGTTCGCCCAAAAGTATCATATTATTCAAAGGAATATAATTTCGGTGGTGAAATGGATATCAAGGAAGCGGCAACAAGAAGAGCAGCCGAGATACTGCAGAAGGCTTTTGAGGTGGAGCTTGTTGATATTGATATCGGAAATCAGTATCATCAGTTGCTTGCTGCCAAGAGGTCACTTGAAGACAGAAAAAGGTTTTATAAAGAAAATCTTTCAAAAGCCGCAGACATAAGATACAAGAAGGAGCAGAAGCAAGTACGGAAGAACGGGGCTTTTTGCGAAAAATAATAGCCCGTTTGAATCGTTTTATTGAGAATATCAAGCGGAATCTTACCATGTACGGCGACAGGGATATGACCGTAAGAGCTGCTGTGTCAACACCTGTAGACCAACTTGAATATATGGCAGAACAGCTTGAAATACTTCTTGCTGAAGCGGCGAAAAAAGAAAAGCCCACCACGGAAACGGGCGGGGTGAAGGCTTCGTCAAAGAAAATAACAGAACCTACAATAAAAGAAATAAGAACAATTCAGAGCATAGGCAAAAAGAGTATAAACAGCTTTTCTTCTGCTGAATTGGAATCTGCAAAATATTGGGCACAGAAATACTGGAAGAAATATAATGTCAGTTCGCCGTTTTTCCGTGCGTGGTTCGGCGATTGGCGTGCATACGACAAGAATACTTTTGTTGAAGTTGTTAGTTTTACAAGCAATGAGAAACCCAAGATATCCAAGGTAAAACGAGAAATCTATTCTGCTGAATTGAAGAATAATATTACAGTTGACGAAACAGTTATTGAAGATAGTCTTCATTATGCAAGAATAAATGGTGACAAAGCTCATATTGAAAAGCTTCTCGGTAAAATAGATGAAATTCTCGAAAAGGGTATATGGTTAGATTCGCAAGCTTCTGCCATATCAAGTAAAAACAAAAAAGGTAGTACACAGTTTATGCACTACCTTTATACTCCTATTTCAATTAACGGTGCACCGTTTCTTGTGAAGCTGACTGTTGAAGAATATGATACAGACGGCAAAATGCGTGCCTATAATCTTCGTAGAATAAAAATGTCGGATTTGTCCCGCGCTCAATTCTCGGGGCTTACCCTGCAGAATCGAGGAAAAGGCGTCTACAAATCCGATGCCTTGAGTGTAGCACAATTATTTGAGCTTGTCAAGAAATATGATAATGATTTTAAGCCGAATCCCGTAAATCCTGCATTTCTTAATGAAGACGGTACACCGAAGGTCTTTTATCACGGAACAAAAGCCGAGTTTACAGTTTTTGACCGCAGTAAGAGGACAAAGAAGGTTAGTCTCAATGTAATGGGAGACGGTAATTATTTTACAACAAGGCGTCAGGGCGCAGAGCGTTACGGAGACAATGTAATTGAGGCATATCTCAAAGCTCAAAAGCCCTATATTTTTCGGAGTTCCGAATACAATACAGTGTCTATGCAGATAGAAAAGGAATTCAATCTTGAGGAAGGTATCAAAGGAAGTCAGGTGCAGCAATTCCTGAAAGAAAAGGGGTATGACGGTGTTGTTCTTTTAGAAGACGGTAAGGTTGAAATTGCAAATGTTTTTGATTCAGAACAGATAAAGTCTGCGACAGACAATAGAGGCACTTTTGACGGAACAAAGAAGGATATAAGGTATTCCGTAAAGCGTGATGTTGACGGTAATAAATTTGTTGATGTGGATCCTGATCTGTTTGATTCTCGTGACGGTGAATCTCATGCGAAGACAATCGCAAGGATTATAAAAGAACGTTTTAATAATCTTATTTCCGTGAACGGTCAGCAGATACAGATAAATAAGACAACAAATGATGAATGGCGTCGATCCAATGGTGCTGACGCATTAAGAAATCGTGATTCTCAAGGATATTTTGATAAAC
>CAYTRD010000053.1:0-14561 GCA_964440255.1 uncultured Ruminococcus sp.
CCCTACAAAATTGAAATATATTTTCATTGTACAAGGGGAATTTGATTTCACCTTGGTACACCGCTAAATTATGATTTTAGGTATTTTTTAATTTCAATTTATATGTTATTATCAGATATACCGAAAGGATGATAATATGCGTATACTTCTTGCAGAAGACGAAAAAGAACTTTGTGATGCACTCGGGGTCATACTTAAACATTCGGGATACTCTGTTGATACCGTACACAACGGTGATGATGCACTCGCTTTTCTGATGACGGGCATTTATGATGCCGCGATACTTGATGTTATGATGCCTTATAAAGACGGATTTACGGTTTTAAGAGAAATAAGAAGCTCACATATTGATACACCTGTTCTCATACTCACCGCAAAAACGGGCATTGATGACAGAGTGACGGGACTTGATCTGGGAGCAGACGATTATCTGACAAAGCCTTTTGCATCAAAAGAGCTTTTAGCCCGTCTCAGGGCCATAATAAGAAGAAAAAGCGAAAGTGCAGATAACAGCATTTGCTTCGGCAACGCAAGGCTTGACCCTCTTACCTTTACACTTCAAGTGGGGAATAAGACGGAGCAGCTCTCAAATAAGGAATTTCAGATGCTTCAGATGCTGATGATGAATCCTGCAACAATAATTTCCGTTGACAGATTTATGGATAAAATATGGGGTTATGACAGCGAAGCACAGATAAATGTTGTATGGGTATATATTTCCTACATCAGAAAAAAATTAGCAGCCGTAGGTGCTGATTTCAAAATTTCCGTGGTAAGGAATATCGGCTATCGGCTTCAAAGGACAGATACTGAAACATGATAAGAAACCTGAAAAAGCGGTTTATTATAACCGCAATGCTGAGTGTTATATCGGTGCTGGTGCTAATTATCGGTTCCATTAACATTGTAAATTACATCAATGTATTAGAGACTGCCGAAAGCCGTCTTGATATGCTCGAAACGGGCGGAGGCAGAATACCGATGATCGACCTTTTCGGCGACAGAAAGAATCCCTTGTCGCCCGAAGCACCGTTTGACTCAAGATACTTTTCAGTTCTTTTGGACAAAAACGGAGTAATTCTTGCCGTTGACACAACGAATATTGCCGCAATCGGACAGGAAAATGCAATAGAAATGGCATCAGAGCTTTTCTCGGAAGGAAAAACAAGCGGTATTACGGACAGTTATGCATACAGGCTTATTATCATTGAAAACGGTGCCTTATATATATTTCTTGACCATTCAAGAGAAATTGACACCTTTTACTCCTTCTTGCGTGCAAGTGTGCTTATAAGTCTTGTTTCAATTATACTTGTTTTTGTTCTTATCGTTATTTTATCAAAGCCCGCCCTGAATCCCGTTATAGAAAGCTACGAAAAACAAAAGCGTTTTATTACCGATGCAGGTCACGAATTAAAAACACCGCTTACGGTTATCAGTGCCGCAAATGAGGTCATTGAGCTTGAAAACGGCGAAAGTCAATGGACAACAAGCATTGAAAGACAGGTCACAAAGCTTACAGAGCTTACCAACAAGCTTGTTATCCTTTCACGAATGAGTGAGGAACAGGGCTTGAACTTCTCCGATTTTTCATTAAGTGACACATTAAAGGAATGTATCACCTGTTTTGAAGCCGTAGAATATTCAAAGGACAAGGAGATACATACCGAAATTCAGGATAATATTATTTTTAACGGTGACGAAAAGGCAATAGCACAGCTTTTTTCAATACTCACGGACAATGCTCTTAAATATTCCACCGAGGGAAGCATTATTAATGTATCCCTTCATAAAACCTCAAAAAATATCAGGCTGACATTTTCGAACCCTGCCGTTGATATACCGCAGGGAAACAATAATATACTGTTTGAACGCTTCTACCGTCATGACAGTGCACGAACCTCCGGAAAGGGCGGTCACGGAATAGGCCTTGCCGCGGCAAAGGCAATTGTTGATGCTCATAAAGGAAAAATTTCCGCCGAAAGCCCCGACGGAAACAGTTTTCAAATTACAATTACCTTTTAAATATATCCCTTGTGAGATCCGTTTCACAAGGGATATATTTTCAGTTATTCTTATCTTCATCTTCGGTTTTTTCCGAAATAATAAATCTCAGTCTGCCCTTCGTTTCGAGATATATCTTATCTACATATTCTCCGATTATTCCGAGGCTGACAAGCTGAACACCGCCAAGAAAACACAGAATACTCGTAAGAGATGTCCAACCTGCAACAGAATTACCCGTAAGCTGAACGATAACAGACCATAAAATCCCGATAAAGCTCAAAAGTGCCACAAGACAGCCGACAAAAGGAAACATACCGCGAAGAAATATATTGACTTCCTTGAAATCACAAAAACTTTTGAGAACCTTTGACCATACAAGGCGGTAGTCCGCATGGTCGTAAACCGTTTCATCTCCCATAAATGACATCAGCTTACAAGAAAACGGCTTCATTTTTTCACCCGCCTTTACTGTTTAGGTAATAACATTTAAGCGGAAAAAAGCAAGTAAAAATTTTATCTGTGCAAATACCGATATAATCTTGTTTCGGATGTATCTATACGCCAACGGTCGTGAGGTGCTTTGTTTTTATAGAATTTTAACGAACTGTAAAAGAAATCATAGACGGTAAGCACAGTAAGAGCAACTGAACAAATTCCGAGAGCTGTCACATTCACAGTCAGCAAGCGATCAAAGAGGTCCAAATAAACCTTTTCCATAAAAAACGATATCATTACCGCATACGCAAAGCTCGTAGGAATGGAAGTATACCGTGTTATATGCAGAGGAATTCCCGAAAAATCCCACCAATGGAAACCGCACATTTTTTCAACGGCAGTTCCGAGAATTATCTCACCCACACATATGCAAAGCATAACAGTGAGTGTGTAAAGAATCCTTTTAATACGGATGCTTTTTACGGGAATATTGAAACTTAAGAATCTAAAGGTCGAGGGAGTGCCGAAAACCACATATATTGCGGCTAATGCAAGACCGTAGCCCAGCAAAAACGGGAACAGCATATTTCTGTTATCAATGTAGCCCTTTGTGACTGAAATAAATAAATTTTCAATCCAAAATCCTATAAAAGAAACAATTGAGATCATCATTAAAAATGCAAATAATTCCTTGACTTCCATTAATTTCCTCCGCTTCTTTATATAACTTATGCTACATAATTATTCTTAAAAAGAACTTAACAAAGAAGAAACACTTATATAACACCGAATTCTTTTGCATAAGAAATAACAACTGTTCTGAAGTGTTCATACTTAAAGCTTCGGTTTATATCGGTAATATCAACATAATACCCCGCTTTAAGACTTGCAATTACCGCCTCTGCAACAAAGGCCTCGAAAACACGGTCATTACTGAAAGCTTCGGTTATATCGGTATTCATCCCTTTGTTTATACCGTCAATCGCGTAAAGATAAATAATATTGTCCTTGCCGAGCTTTTCACCCATTTTTTTAAGGCAGTCTATACCTTCTGTAATATCAGAAAGTTTCTTTCTTCCTTTGAAACAGATATTTTCATCGGCAGTCAGAATATTATCCACAGTTGTTTCAAGTACCTGTGAAAGCAAAGGCAAAACAGATATATCCGGAAGCGATTCTCCCCTCTCCCATTTTGAAACTGCCTGAAAACTGACACCGACCCTTTCGCCGAGTTCAGTCTGTGTAAAGCCCTTGCCCGAACGCAGAATTGCAATTCTTTTTCCTATTTCAGCATTATCCATAGTATCCCCCCTTTCTTTATGATTCAATTTTATACCGTAATATATACTGTTTCAATAACCTGTCAGTTTAATATTTTTGTCTCTGTTTTTATGTAAATTTACAAAAAATCTATATACAAATGTAAAAGTTTTTGTTAAAATAGTATTTAACCTATTTTAAGGAGTATGAAAAATGAAAAAAATAATAAGTATAATTCTTGCGTTTACACTTATTTTCTCGACACTTTCAGTTATTTCCTTTGCACTTGTAACAGAGGAAAACAAGGACCTCGGCTTTGCAGTAGCCTCTGACCTACATTATAATGTACCTGAAGAGGAGCTTTCAAAAACCAATGACCACGAAATTTTCTGGTATGCAAACAGAAGAGCCGCTTTAGAAAATGAAAGCGGACTTATCATAGACGAAATGCTTCGTCAGTGTGCCGAGGACGATTCCGTTGAATATCTTCTTATCCCCGGTGACCTTGCAGACAACGGCAGAAGAATCGCACAGGAGCATTATGATGTTGCCGCAAAGCTCAAGGCTTTTGAGGAAGAGACAGGAAAGCCCGTTTATGTTATCCCCGGAAACCACGACTACGGTCAGGGTGAAGACGATTTCAACATTGATAACTTCAAAGAGGTTTACGGTGATTTCGGTTATAATGAAGCACTTTCCGTTATGGAAGATAACGGCTCATACACAGCGAATCTCGGTGATAAGTACAGACTTATTGCACTTGACAGTAATGACCCTTCAAAGTCAACTGAAGACGGAATGACAATAGAAAAGGTTATGTGGGTGCTTGAGGAAGCAAAAAAGGCACAGGAAGAGGGAAGATACCCAATCCTTATGATGCACCACAATCTCCTTGACCACCTTCCCATGCAGAGGCTCATCAGCCGTAACTTTATTGTCCGTTTCCATTACACAACAGCAACTCTCTTTGCAGATGCAGGCATAAAGCTTGTTTTCTCGGGACATGAGCATTGCTCAGATGCCACCTCTTATACCACACCTCTCGGCAACAAGATTTATGACTTTGCTAACACTTCCCTTACGATGTACCCTCTTCAGTATAAGGTATTTTATCTCAACGATGCAGAAATCACCTACAGAACAAAAACTGTTGACAAGATAGATACAACGGCACTTGAGAGCATTGGAGGCTACACCGAAGAGCAATTCGCTGCCATGAACGAGGGTATGAACGAATTTGCAAAGGGCTACCTTAAGGCAGGGGTTCAGTACAGACTTGAGCTTTCACTTTCCATGGAAAAAATGGGAATTGCAGAGGATTCGGTATTCTATCCTCTTGTTTCCACCGCAGTAGGCGGACTTACCGAGCTTCTTCGTATGCCTCTTTACGGTGAAAACTCCGTACAGGAGCTGGCAAAGGAATATAATATTGACATTCCCGACTCAGACTACGAAACAGGTTGGGATCTTGCAACAGAGCTTGTTTCTTGGCACTATGCAGGCGAAGAGCCCTTTGAGGTTCAAAGCACGGAAGTAAAAATTCTTCTTCGTACAGTTTCTCTTATTCTTAAGGATGACCTTTCAACGGTAAATGATGAAATCTTTTTAGCATGTGCAAACGCTCTCATTGCACAGATGGGCGGCACTGACAGTATGTCAAAGGACTTCACACAGCTCACATCTGAAATATTCGGCGGTGTGACAGCAGGTCAGTATTTCATCACAGCTCTCGTTTCTCCTCTTCTTTATAAATTCGCCTTCGACGGTGACGGTGTGCCCGACAACAACGGAACAATTCAGGGCTACTCACTTGAAATGAACGGAAGAAACATTCTTACAAATGTAACAAACACCGTAAACACACTTATGCTCTATATTGAAAATTTCTTCATTATCTTCGTGAAGATTTTCGGTATCGGCAGATAACTGAATAAAATCTACAGAGGGAAGCACAGATAAAGTGCTTCCTTTTTTTCATTATGTCAAAGTATTTTCAAATAGTTTGTGCATTTTTTGTATTGAAATAATATTTTTTTATTTATATACTGAATTTATAAGGGGGGTTATATTATGACAGACACTAAGACCGGCAATTTATTTTTTAAGGTGATAAGTCTTCTCGCAGGTGCAGCACTTTCCGTTATCGGAACCGTGTTTTTTCACGGGGAATACCTTGCATGGAAAAATGTTCCGCTTCTTTTCGTGCTGACTGCAGTATCTGTGGTCGGATGTGCAGTAATTTCGGCAGTGATATGTCTGCAGTCAGGACTGAATAAAAAGAAAACAGCGGCTTCGGTTACGGGAGCAGCTCTCGCTTTTGCCGTACTCTTATGGGGACTTACATTTTTTATAAATGTGATAATCGGGAAGGAGCAGCTCAATTTATTGGCTGTAAATGTTACAAGTACCGTGCTTTTAATATATACGGGTATACTTACTGCGACAGGCTTCATTAAGCTTTTCAGTAAAAAAGCACTTAAAGCAATTTCGGCGATGCTGACACTTGCATGCTTCATTTTCGGTTCTCTTACGTATCTTGATACATATATTATTGATAGGCTTTACAGCAACTTTGAAGCACATTCTCCCGCTATTATAAGAAATGAAACTCCCATCGGAAACGAGGTAAGCTCTATGAACGGCGATTTTTATGTAAGCCAAAACGGTAATGATAATAATGACGGCTCAAAGGATGCTCCTTTTCTCACCATTGAAAAAGCCGTCCAAGCTGTAAGAGAAATATCCAAGGAGGGTAAAAACGGAATAACCGTAGTGGTAGAAGAGGGCGAATACAGAGTAAATTCCCTTAAATTCACAAAAGAGGATTCGGGAACCGAAAGCTGTCCTATCACCTATTACGCAAACGGCGAAGTAGTTCTTAACGGTGGTGCAACCCTTTCACCCTCTGATTTTGTGAATGTTAAAGAATATCCTGAAATTGCAGACAGACTCACGGAAGAGGCAAAAGAAAAGGTATATGTCCTTGACCTTACGAAAGAACCCTATAATCTTACTGCAGAGGATTGGGGGAAAATATACACCATAGGTTCATATAACACAGCAGAAAGCTATGACGGTGATTATGTGGGCCCCTTGTACTGTGAATTATTTGTAAATGACGAAAGACAGACGCTCGCACGCTACCCCGACGAGGATTTTCTTTACACGGAGGAGGTTGTGTCAACAGGGCTCGGCTATGAATCGGACGGTTCTCTTACAAAGGTGGATAACTGGTACGACATCCGAAACCCTGAAAGCGATGTATATAAGATAAATTCCGAGCTTGCGTCAAGAATCGGAAGCTGGAAAACACTTGACGATGTGTGGATGTTCGGCTATTGGAAATATGACTGGGCAGATGCATCTACTCCCATCGGAACATTTGATAAGGAAACGGGTATTCTTTCCCCGAAATTCGTAAGCCTTTACGGCACAAAAGAGGATGCTCCCTACTATTTTTTCAATGTGCTTGAGGAATTGACAACAGAGGGTGAATGGTATCTTGACCGTGAAAAGGGACTTTTATGTCTTTACACTACCGAATTTTTCGATGAAGCAAATATTGATATTTCCCTCTCCCTTGAAGAAATAATAAATGCAGAAGCAGATTTTCTTGTTTTTGACGGCTTCACCGTTAAGGGAACAAGGGGCGATGCCGTTAAAATCACAGGCGATAATAACACCGTACAGAACTGCCTTATAAAGAATGTGGCAGGGAATGCCCTTATTATGACAGGCAGCAATAACCTTGCATACAATAATGAAATCACACGCACGGGCAAGGGCGGTATAATTCTTGACGGCGGTGACCGTGAAACTCTTACCGCAGGAAACAATATAGCAGACAACAACTACATTCACGATTGGTCGGAGATTTATCTTACCTATCAGCCCGCCGTAACACTAAACGGTGTGGGAAATATCTGCTCACACAATGAAATGGTGAATTCACCCCATGAGGCAATTACATGGTCCGGCAACAATCACATTATAGAATATAATCTCATTCACGATGTCTGCCTTTTATCCGACGATGCAGGTGCAATTTATTCCGGCAGACGCTGGGACTGGTACGGCACGGTTATAAGATATAATGCAATTTACAATCTGGGCTCTGACGGTCATACCCCCGACGGAATCTACCTTGACGATGCCTTGTCGGGTATAAGCGTTTACGGCAACCTGCTTATCAATATACCGAAGCTGGGCATTCATCTTGGCGGCGGCAGAGACCTTGAAGTATGGGGCAATATTATAATAAACGCCGGAAAGCACCCTATATCCTATGACTCAAGAGCAAGAGAAGGTGCACTTGAGGGCGGCTGGTTTACCCACGCATCAATGGAAAACGGCGATATGTGGCAGGCTCTTTACAATTCTCCGTGGCAGAGTGACATTTGGCAGGAAGCATTCCCGCAATATAAGAATTATTCCGCTGACTTTAATAACGGGGATTCGGCAGATTTTGTCCCGAATCCTGCAAGCAGTACCGTTACGGGCAATATTATTTTCGATAAATACTCTTCAATCGGCAATATATCTGAAGCGGCAGAAGAATTCAGCGACATATCGGGAAATGCCGTATATTCTCTCGGAAAGCTCAGTAAATTCTTCACCGATGCCGAAAACGGGGACTATACAATAAAGGATATGACCGAGCTTCACAAAACAATCCCGAGCTTTACGGAAATTTCTCTTGATGAGATAGGCAGAAGATAAGTTAATTGTTGAAAAGATTTTTATAAACTGATATACTTGTTATATACTTATAAGGAGTTGATATTATGAGCGACAGAACCTATATCCCTTTTAATGAATGGGCGGAAAAATCAAAGCAGACAGAATACACTGAGCCTGCAAGACTTTTGGACTATGACGGCACACTTCTTGCAAAAGGATGGGCAAGACACAATGTTTTCGACTATGACAGAACTCTTTCCAATCCTAAAATGAGAAAAAAGGAATGGGACTTCTATCAACTGGGCAATAAAAACTATATGGTGCAGATATCCTTTGCAAATATCTCTATCGGCGGTTATGTTTCCGCAGTTCTGATTGACCTCAGAAACGGCAGAAAAATTGCAGACGGCACTTCCCTTTTCCTCGGAGGAGAAAGTAAGTATGTGCTTCCCGCAAAGGGTGATGTACCGAACTATTTTGAAGCAAAAGTAGGCTCTGCTCATGTCATTTTTGACACAAGAGAGAATAAGAGAACCCTTTACTTCAAAAAACCGCATAAAGGTTCTTTTATAGAATGTAATTTCACTATGGATATTCCCGAAGGACTTGAAAACATCACAACCGTTCTCCCCTTTAAGGATGAACCCACAAGATACTTTATGACCACCAAGCAGAACTGTATGCCCTGTGAGGGTACTTATAAGGTGGGAAACACCGTATATGAATTCAAGAAAACAGATACATTCTGTGCTCTCGACTGGGGCAGAGTAAACACTCCTCACGAAATGGTATGGTATTGGGGTAACGGCTCAACTTATCTTAAGGATAAGGACGGAAAGAAGCACATTTTCGGCTTTGAGATAACATGGGCAATAGGTGACGAAAGCAATGCTACGGAAACTGCACTTTTCTATGACGGAAAGGCACATAAAATCGGGGCAGTTGATGTTGAAACATTCCCCAAGCCCGACAAATTTATGAATGAGTGGAAATTCATATCGGAAGACGGAAGATTCAACCTTACAATGACACCCTATTACGATAACCATTCCGACACAAACATACTGAATCTGGCAAGGATGCACACCCATCAGGTGCACGGACTCTGGAACGGTGATGTAACACTTGATGACGGAACAAAGCTCGAAATCAAAGATATGTACGCATTCTGCGAATATGTAGAAAATAAGTGGTAAAAACTACAACGCAAAAAAGGAAATAATACAATGGAAACAGAAAAAAATATACTTGAGCTTGAAATATATCTTATCCGTCACGCACAGAGTAACGGTAATGCAGGCATTAAGGTAAGAGAAGCACCTACAATTCAGGATATGGCAGACCCAAAACTTACCGAGCTTGGCATTACACAGGCAAAATACCTCGGCGAATATCTTTCCGATATAGATTTTGATGCAGTTTATTCAAGTGCTCTTTTAAGAGCTGAAAGAACTGCAACAGAGGTAATAAAAAAGCAGAAAACAAAAAAAGCATTAAGGCTTCTGCCCTTACTTACGGAAAACGGTATGTCGGAAGAATATAACGGTGCCCCTTGGGAAGAGATTCACGAAATCAACCCTGATGCAGCTTTAGCTCCCGACCTTCCCGGTGACACTCCTTTGATGTGCTATTCCTCCAAGGGTGACGACAAAGCACATTTTGAGAGAGCAAAAATGGCTGTAGATTATCTTCGTTCACATCACGGAAACGGCGAAAAAATATGTGTGGTTTCCCACGCTGCATTTATCACCCACATAGTTTTCTATCTTATGGGCTTAAAAGAAGTTCCTGCATTTGATATAAATTTCTCAAACACGGGAATTACAAGAATCCTCTTCTATAAGCCCGGCACAAATCAGTACGGCGACACCATATTCGACTACATAAATGTCACCTCACATCTTCCAAAAAATATGGACACGAAATAAGCAGAGAAAAAGGAGCTGTAAAAAACTTTTCGTTTTTTTACAGCTCCTTTTCAGGGGATAGGAAAAAATGATGAAGAACGGACAAACCGAACAAAAACAAGCATTCAGGCTTGTTCTTGTTTGCCCGAAGAGCGTACAAAGGTACGTCGAGTGGCGAGGGTTTGTTCGTAAATTTATTATGCTTTAGTCTTTTTTAGTTATTTAAGGGGTTCTTATAGGCATCTTGCCTGCTTGAATCCCTTGATTTTTATTGTTTTATGCGGTCTTCGCCTTTTTTTACATCCCTTTTTTCATCTGTCAGCTAAAATATTAATTATTAAATACCGGGCATTCTGTCAATGGGAGCTAAAAGCACCTTACCTGTTCCTCTGTAGACATTTACAAGTCCTTCACCGGAGGCTGCAGAGCCTATAAGAGTCTTACCGGAACGCTCAACGGTAAAGTTAAGAGAATTGCTCCATGCAATAGCGAAATTGCCGTCAACCTTGAGAACATCATTCTGTAATTCAATTTCAATAAGCTCTTCCTTGGGACATCTTGATTCAATGGCACATATGCCCTTGCCGTTTATACTGAGATTGAAAAGTCCCTCATTACCTGCAACAGTGGAAGAGAAATTAGAACGCATAACAGCCTTATGCTGTAAAGAAGAGTCACACGCAAGGAAAAGTCCGTCATCAAGCACAAGAGAGCCGTTCCAGTCGGCTGTATCAAGAAGAATAATGTGTTTATATGTGGGTTCAAGCACCAATATACCCTCACCCTTATATTCGGGCTTGATTGCACTTTCGCCTGTTACCTTACCTCTTACAGCCTTTCCGAAGAGGTCACCTACACCCTTAATTCCCGTGGTTGCATTTACATTACCGACACTCCATTGCATCGAACCTGCCTGACAGGTAACACCCGACACCTTGCCTACATCACAAACAAGCTGTCTTTTACGTACATTCATTTCATTACAGAAATATGCCGTAGCAGCAGTAGAGGGAGTAACACTGAGATCTCTTACATATTCAATAACCGAAAAAGCTCCCTTACTGTCAAGAACCCTCACATCATCGTTGTTGAAAAAATTGTTGATCTTAAACATTTTACATTCTCCTTACCCTGTTTTTGTATTCAAAAATCAACTCTTATTCCGATATCTGAAAAGTGCAATAAGAGAAGATATAATACCTGCTATTTGTGCGAATATTGCGGTAGAGCCGAGGACTGCGTGATATACAGTCCACGATATCATATTTCCCATAAGAAAAAGGCGTATTCTCTGTTCTTTTTTCTGAAGCATTGCGAGCATATAAAATACTGCCGCAACAATAGAGAGAATATCAACGGGAGCTTTAAATCCCATCGCACCGCCAATGACATATAAAGCCAGAAAAACTATTTTTTCAATCAGTGTTACATCTGTTTCCTTTTTATCGTGCCACAATGATAACACTATCTGCACCACCGCAACAAGATTTATTATCACTCCCGAGCTGAATGAATCGAGAAGAAGGATATTGAGTGCCGCAAGAATATTTACAACAGCAGACACTAAAAGCATCTGCTTCTTATTTTTAAGCTGCAAGGTCAAAATTGCACCAACGGTAACAATAACGCCAAGAGCCTGACCGACATAATACATAATAATCTCCCATAAATCATAATTTTTAGGGCGGATGCCCTACAAATTATGATAATGCAAAATGCAAAGTGCAAAGTGCAAAATGAAGTAAGGGCTTCGCCCGCGGCGTCCCGTTTCGCTGAAATCTATTGTCTGTGTTTTGTTATGCGGAATATAAAAATCTGCCTCTTCGGGACATAAATTCTGTATCTTTACTCCCTACCGGCGGGACGCCGTGGTCGTCGTCCCCTACAAAAACACAGAGCGAAGCGGAACAAGACACGCTTCAGCGTCTTCTTTACTTCTTCACTATTCACTTTTTCTTCTTACTTCAAATCATAATTTGTTCCTGCGTTATAGGAAAAGGGGGTGAAGCCTGTTGTGAGTGCAGGGGAATTTTCTGCTAATGTGAAATCACGGTTTTCGGCATCCTTAAATAAGGGATCTGCGAAAACAGCGTTATTATAATATCCTCTTGCAACCATACAGGGAATACCCACTCTGCCTGAATCGCCGAATGTGGTCGATGAACCTGAGAACACAAGTCTTCTCGAATAATCGTAATAGAGATTGTTGTTATCAATGAACCAATCCTCGTCTGTTGAGTCCTTATACATTACTGCATTATCGGTTACAAGAATATTATTTTCCCAGAAAAGGGAGTTGTGCTCTTCGTGACGGGTTATTCTCATGGCACCGTCACCGCCGAATGCAAAGATATTATTTCTTATCATATTATCCTTGCCGTAGTGCTGGTGGAAGCACTGTGAATTGCAGTCATATACAAGGTTATTTTCGACCAGAATCTCACTTGAGCCCTCATCAAGATATATACCCCATCCGCCATAGCCGGTGGAGCCCTCATAACAGCCCACATTATAAATCACATTACCTGAAAGCACGGTATCGGGCTGAATACCGAGAGTATATATACCGCCCATATCGGAAAGCCAGCCGTTGCCGATATTATATATAAGATTATCCTGAACCTTTATGTTGTTTGTGGGATTTTCTGTATATCCCCATATCCAGCCGACGGAAACTGCGGTATACCAACCGTCGTGAATTTCGTTATTTGCGATTACACAGTCGGATGCGTGACAAAGAAGAACACCTATGGAATGATTATATATTCTTCCGTATTCATTGATTTCGCAGTTTGTGATGCTTATACCCTTTGTCACAGCGGGAATAGAATAGGGAGCATTGATAAATATTGCATTACCGCCGATTTCATCGAAATAACAAGCTTCAACATTTGAGTTTGTAACATTACCCTTGAACATAACAGCCGTGTTGGAAATACTGCGGAATACACAATCTGTAAAATTGATATTATCGGCATTCTCTACGGTTATTGCTGCAGGAATCTCATATGCAGCCTGAGGATGTGTTGCCTTATATGTAAGGAACGGGAAATTATCGGCATCGGCAGTCTGATGCCACTGCCCCGATACAAAATCCCAGTCGGTATTAATAAACTTTATGCCTTGGAAACTAATGTCGGAAACACCGTTAATATCAAGAAAGCTGTCGGTCACGGGAGCTGATAAAACAAGATTATCGGCTGTTTCACCCGCTTCTGGAATATAGTAAAGAGTACCTTCCGTTCTGTCAAGATACCATTCACCGGGAAGAGAGAGAGCTTCCTTTACATTTTCATAAATGTAATTGTCTCCGTTTTCAATGGTCATAGCGGCTGCTTTTCGAAGCACAACTTCGCCTGTGGACACATCGGCAGAATAAAGCGGAAGAATATCATCGCACCACTTGTGCATAATACGGACATTCACATCCTGCACATTAGTGAAATCTATTATCTCATTTTCATTTGCATAAAAAGCCGTATGAAGCTTGAAATAATCGCTGTCGGGAGCTATGGCATCTGAAAGAAGAGCCTCCTTTACCGTAAAGACACCCTCTTTAGGCCATATACTGTTCTGAAGTCTTTTTTCACCCTTAAAAAGCGAACGGAAGTATCCGTTTTCAGCATCTACCCTTGCAGTAAGACAGGAAATTCCGTTAACGGTGCCGTTTTCCCACTCTGTTATATCGTACGAGCCTGAAAAAACAACATCTTCACCGGGGACATTTCTGTAGGTAACACCCGAAAAATCGGTATCATTGAAGCTGATAGCAGATGTGACGGTATATGTACCGCCCTTAAACCATACCGTAACGGAAGTATTTTCGGGAATATCTGAGCTTTTAAGCTTTTCCTTTGCACCCTCTAAAGTTTTTAGCGGTGCTTCTTCGGTTCCGGAATTGCTGTCATCTCCAAAAGGGGACACGATAAGGTCATATTCACCCATAACAAATTCACCTTCGCTGAAATATACTTTTTCGGAAGCTTCTTCATCGGAAAAAATTCCCGTTTCATTATTCACAGGGAAAAAGAGCAAAGAAAACATTGTAAAAATCGCAGTAAAAACCGCAAACATTCTGTCAAACATAATAAACGGCTCTCCTTTTGTTTCTTAAATACATTTTATATTAATACACACCACTATGTCAATAACAAAACAAATCATAATTTATCGGGCAGATGTAACTTCCCGAGAGGCACAAAATAAATCTTATAATCTGTAGGGGACGACGACCACGGCGTCCCGCCGGTAGGGAGTAAAGATACAGAATTT
>CAYTRD010000054.1:0-14167 GCA_964440255.1 uncultured Ruminococcus sp.
AAAACAAAAAGTATTTTTTCTCATTATTATCGTGGCAGATTCCATAAAAAATTACTGTGCGTCAAACGGGTTGGTTTTTGCACCCCTTGCGACGTTAAATTATGATTTGTTTACAATTTACTGCACAGAAGTTTGGTAAAAACTTCTGTGCTTTTTTTGTTTTATTATATTGCCATATATTTTGTTTTGCTGTATAATTTGTATAAGTGGGTTTATGCCCATACATTCTGCTTTCCGAAAGGCATTAAGAAAAAAGGGAAGCTAACGGAGGTACATTATATGAAAAAAAGAGTTCTGTCAGTATTGCTTTCAGCACTTATGCTTTTAAGCATACTGCCCGTAACAATAGCATCGGCAAATATTATCGGCGATGTTGACGGTGACGGCTATATAAAAGCCGCCGATGCAAGACTTGCTCTTCGTGCATCTGTAGGTCTTGAAGTATTCACCGCCGAGCAGACGGCTGCAGCCGATGTAGATTTTGACGGTGTAATAAAGGCTGCCGATGCAAGAATGATACTTCGAGCATCCGTCGGTCTTGAAAATCTTCATACACACAGCTACAAGGATGCTGTTACAAAGCAAGCTACCTGTACTGAAAAGGGTGTAAGAACCTTTACCTGCGAATGTGGTGACACATACACAGAGGAAATTGAAGCCACGGGTCACACTGAAGTGACAGATAAGGCAGTAGCACCTACCTGTACCGTAAAGGGTAAGACAGAGGGCTCTCACTGTTCTGTTTGCGGTACTGTAATCAAGGCACAGACTGATGTTGCAGTTACGGGTCACACCGCAGTAACAGATAAGGCAGTAGCACCCACCTGTACCGTAAAGGGTAAGACAGAGGGCTCTCACTGTTCTGTTTGCGGTACAGTAATTATGGCACAGACAGATGTTGCCGCGACGGGTCACACCGCAGTAACGGACAAGGCAGTAGCACCTACCTGTACCGTAAAGGGTAAGACAGAGGGCTCTCACTGTTCTGTTTGCGGTACAGTAATTAATGCACAGACTGATGTTGCCGCTACAGGTCATAAAAATACAGCTCTCGACAAATCAACCGTAAAGGCTGCAACCTGCAAGGAAAACGGCTACAGCGGTGATTATAAGTGCGGAATCTGTAAGACTGTCACTCAAAAGGGCAGCGTTGTTGCTTCCCAGGGAACAGAGCATGTGCTTTCAAATGTAACTGTCAACCCCTCCTGTTTACAGGGCGGCTACACGGTTGACAAATGTAAATACTGTGATTATTTTGATGCAAATTCAATAGTTGAAAACGGAACTCAGGCTACAGGACATACCCTCGGAGCAAAAACCACCGTGGCTCCCACCTGTACGGAAAATGGCTATGACCTCAGAATCTGCTCCGTTTGTACATATGAAGAAATAACAAATGAAAAATCTGCAAACGGACACAGCTTCACATGGAAGAGAACCAAAAAGGCAACCTGTGTTGAAACAGGTACAAGAGTAGGCACCTGCAGTGAATGTTCAACTAAAGAAACTGAAGTTATCCCGCTTACAGCCTGCACCATTGAAGAGGTATTCGTTGCCGGAAGCGGTACAACTCCTTGTAAGGTGCTTATGCAGTGCACGGTTGAAGGCTGCAACAAAACCGTATCCGAAAGAGAATTCCACAAATATATGGCGGTTGAGTCCCAGACGCAGGCAACCTGTGTCGAACACGGTCTTGCAAACAAGAAGTGCAATTATTGTGATTACACGGAAACAGGTATCGTTACTCAGGAGGCTTCCGGTCATACCGCTACAATCAATTTTGACAGCACAACCATGCCCACCTGTACAACTGACGGTTCAATTGTCTATGAGGGTTCTTGCTCAGTATGTAATGAATCACTTGACAACCGGACAATCACTATCAGAGCCACCGGACATAACCCCACAGGTACACAGACCTGTACCGACTCCGTAACCTGTACAAGATGCACTGACATTCTTGAAGCAGCTCTCGGTCACAACTATGTGCTTTCAAGCACTGCTTATAAGACTGATGTTGCAACCTTCTACTGCTCACGCTGCGGTGAATCAGTAACTGCGAAGCTCAGCTCCGCAGCAGCAAAGCAGCTGAACCTTCAGACCTTCAATACTCTGGTAAACGGTATAAAAACTACGGATTTTCCCATAGCTAATTCCAAGGTCGACACATTCGGAAAAACAAGCGTCAACACCTCATACACCAGCTTCGACTTCGGTATCTACACATCAATGATCAAGGATATGTACGAAGAAGAAATGGCAAATACTCCCGACGACTATGCAGCCGTAAGATCTGTCAGCGTCTACACCTCACTTCCCTTACTGTACGAGTGGGATACGGTATCTGAGCTTACTGTAGCAGATGTTGATTCAGTCAAGGTCGAAAAGCTTTCCGGTGTCAACCTGAATGATGTTCTCTCCTCCTATTCAACAAAGTTCACCGTAGGAAAGACAGAATACGACATAACAAAGTACAAAAACATAAAAATTACGGACAGCGTTATCAAGGTTACAGTTGATATCAAGGATGAAAAATATTACGGCGATGTTGAAAACCTTGCTTCAACCGAAAAAACCTCTCTTCAGAAGATATATGATACAGATATGAGAGAAGAGCTCGGTGATTTCAAGAAAAACAGCGACGGTAAGCTTTATATGACCGATTCCGAATCAAGTGACGGCTATTCAATGAATATGACAATGGTACTCAACGAGATATCCACAGATGCAAAGGTAACCTATTACTTCCTTGAATCTACCTATGAGCCCATTGCTGCTGTTTATGATATTTATCAGGTTATGAACCAGACAATATCAATGAAATTTACTATCGGTCTTACTATCAACGGCAAGATGACTCCCGTAATTTCAACTCATAATTCAAGAGTTTACATTTTCCCGAGCTTCATTCCCCAATAAAATCTGAAAGGAAATCAAAATGAAAAAACGTTCATTTTTAAGCATTATTTTAGCAATAATCCTTTGCTGTTCTTCACTTTTTGTGGGTGCTTCGGCACTCACAATGGGTGATGTGGACGGTGACGGCGAAGTAAAGGCAGCAGACGCAAGACTTGCTCTTCGTGCATCTGTCGGTCTTGAAAATTTTAACGAAGAGCAGAAGGCTGTCGCTGATGTGGACGGTGACGGCACAATAAAGGCAGCAGACGCAAGACTTATTCTTCGTGCCTCTGTCGGTCTTGAGTTGCTTCCCGAGCTCGAAAAGGAAGAACACCCCGAATATCACATTTTTGAAAAAATAAGCACAACAGGTAAAACTGTATGCTCATTTGACGGCTGTGAAGCAGAGCTTCCCTCCTTTAATGACATTGTAAATGCACTCAAATCCACCGAAAACGGTGCAAACTACTTCACGGGTATTCTTGAGGATATCACACATAACGATAAAATGGAGCTTAGCGGCTCATTCAGCTCTATGATGGACGATGAAACAAATGTTGCTTCGACCTCCACAAGCTACAGCGACCTTATTGTAAACCGTCTTCTCACGATAAACAACTTCCCCACCAACGGAGAAACATATGTCAGTGCACTTACCGATTCTGATGTAAAGAGCATCACAATTGAAGAGGCAGACGGAATCGACTTTATTTCAGCTCTTCCCGACAGCTTCACGGTTGACAAAAACACATATGACTTAACAGCCATAAAATCAGCAGAATTCCCCTCAGTATACAAAGTAACTCTCGTTCTGAATCCCGAAGCTGTTGACATAAAGAAAGGCGCATCAGGTGCCTCCACCTTTGATAAAATATATATTGCAGATTACAATAAGAAGCTTGAATCCGTGCGTTCTGAAATCAACAGCGGACTCAGTGAGCTTGCAACGGAAATGGAAAATATGAATATATCTTTTTCATCATCAGGCACAATAACATCTTCCCTTACCGTTGAATACTTTATTGATGCCGAAACACTCACTCCCCTTGCGGCAAAATACGCTCACAGATTTGATATTGAATTCAATGCAAAAATACCCCTCTTACTTTCAATGACACAGAAGATGTATATGGCTTCAAATTCATATTACTTCTTCAATAACGACTTCGGAATGACAGCATAAAGAAAAAACGGCTCCTTGTAAGCTTTTACAAAGAGCCGTTTTATTTTGTTTGACTTACACATCTCACTGATATATAATTACTTTTATGAAGCTGTAAAAGGATGGATATTATGCCGAAATTTGATAATACCTATTACATTCCGAGACTTCGCAGAATGATAGAATGTGAAACCGTTTCAGTAAAGGACTCCTTTACTCCCGACGAGTTTATGAAGCTCCGACGGGTAATGAAGGAGCTTTTTCCCGAAATACATAAAAAAGCAGAAATAAAATATTTTTCGGAGGATTGCTGGATATATAAAATTGAGGGCAGGGATACCGCAAAAAATATAATGCTTATGTCCCACCACGACGTTGTGGAAGCAGGTGAAGGCTGGACATATCCTCCCTTTGCATTGGAGGAGCACGACGGGAAATTATACGGACGCGGTGTTTTTGATACAAAGGCTTCTCTGTTTTCATTCTTCCAAGGGGTTGAAGAGCTTCTGTCAGACGGCTTTATTCCCTCCTGTAACCTTTATCTGGGTTCATCTCACAATGAAGAACGCTTCGGAGACGGAATTCCAAAGGCTGTGGAATACTTCAAATCAGAGGGAATTAATTTTGAAATCGTTCTTGATGAGGGCGGTGCAATAACAGAGCCTCCCGTTGACGGTGTAAAATCCGGCAAGTGTGCTATGGTGGGTGTTCACGAAAAGGGAAGATTCACCTATACCTGTACTGCAAGCACAGACAGCATTTATCAGAATATGATGAAAGCAAAAAAGAAAAATCCCGTTGAGCAAATGACCGCATTTATTGAGGCTGTTAACGGCACGGATATTTTTATAAGACGGCTGAATTTACAAGTCACGGATATGTTTACATATATTGCCCCGCATCTCGGCTTTCCTTTGAATTTTATCTTTTCGCACCTGAGCACTTTCGGGCCCCTTATCAAATGGCTTATGCCGAAAATCAATCCTCTTGCAAAGGGACTTATCGGCACCACCTGCAATTTTACAAAAATCGAAGGAAGCAGTGCCGAGAAAAAATGTACGGCAACTGCATATTTTCAGCCTGTTTCCATTGAAGATTTCACAAAGGATATGGAAGCGTTTACTTCCCTTGCAAAGGAATACGGTATCACGGTTGAAAAAGGTCTGCAAAGCGACTATCATGAGCCTGCAGATATAACGGTGCCTGCATTCTCATATACAAAAAAATGCATCGAAGAAATATTTCCCGACTGCCCCGTTGTTCCCTATACTCTCCCCTCAGGCGGAACGGATGTAAGAAATTTCCGCGAGCTCTGCCCCTGTAATCTTCGTTTTACTCCCTTTAAGGTTTCAAATAAGCAGGTAGGTCTTGTGCATATGCCCGACGAAAACCTCGACAGCAAATGCATACCCGAAGCAATAAAATTCTACAAGCATTTTGTAAAAAACTGTAAGATCTGATTTAAAGACAGTAAAAAAAGGATGCCAAAGCGTTAGCCTTGGTATCCCTTTTTATTAATAATGATATTCACCGCAAGTGCAAATTTTGTTTACATTAAACAATTTTATAAAGAAACGAACTACGGGCCACAGGAATTTTTTCATAAACACATTTTCACTATGACAAAGGTGACTGCAATTGTTTTCACTATCTTCTGTAGGCTGTGTGTTTGTAATATCAAAACAACTGTCACAATAACCGTCTTCATCAGAATCAGTATGCGTTATCTTGTCTATAGTCTGTGTTTCTTTAGTTGAACATGCACACACTCTTTCCATACTTCCCTCTTCGGTGCAGCTTGGGTCATTAATAACTGCCCATTCACCGAAGCTATGGCCTGTAGCCGCAGTTTCATCTGCTGTGTATGTATCTCCACAGATACTGCAGATATATGTCGTATAACCGCTTTCTGTACAGGTAGGCTCTGTTACACTGCTGTCATAGCTATGCCCCATTGCTTCCTTTTCATTGGCTGTGTATGTATCTCCACAGATATTACAGACATATGTCGTATAACCGCCCTCTGTACAGGTTGGTTCTGTTATATTGTTTTCATATATATGACCGGTTGCAGATATTGTTTCGGTATAAGTATGGCTACAGGTATCGCACACATATGTTTTAGTACCTGCTTCAATACATGTTGCCTTTTCGGTTACGGTTGCTGTATACTTGCTGTGATTGCAAGTCCAATGAGCATAAAGAGTCTGGTTAGCAGTTATGGTCACTTTAGTTGATGAAGTTATCTTTGTTCCGCCTGTTGCTGCAGTATACCAACCGTCAAATGAATAACCGCTTCTTGTAGGTGTCGGAAGTGTGCCGTAGGTACTGTTTTTGATAACTGTTTTTGAAGTAGAAGAACAAACACCACCGTTAGCATTAAATGTTAAGGTATATTGAGGATTACTAACGATAATTGTCTTTGTAGCAGTATAATATCCTACTGAATCATATAGCTCTGCTCTAAATATATGTTCACCATTAGTAAGCGTTGTCGTATCAATAGCATAAGAATAATTACCGGCAGAATCAACAGATTTATGGCTCTCAACTAATGTACCGTCTACATACATATTAATATAATAATTAGTATCTGTACTTTCTTTTTTGAACCATATTTTCTTTGTTCCTGAAATCGTAGGAGTTCCACTAACATCTGCCCAATCATTATTATCAACTGAGGAAATAGCCGTAAAAGCAATAAGATTATTTACATAAAATGTTTTTGACGCTGTATAAGTTGTCTTACTATCCACTAATGTTGCTGTTATTGTATGCTCTCCATCTGACAAAGCTCCTGTATCAACAATGTATTTTATATATCCGCTTGATTCGGATTTTGCATGGGATATAACCGTATCACCATCAAGGATTATATTTATATAATAATTAGTGTCAAAATCATAATTCATAAACCAGAACATTCTTATTCCTGAAATTGTGGGTATTCCGCTTATATCTATATATGCGTCGCTTCCGTCCTCATTGGTTATACCGTGAAGTTCAATTAATTCACCTAAATAAACCTTATGAGTACCATTCACAACACAGTTGCCTGTGCTGTCGTAGGCATAAATATCAACATAATAGTATCCTGTTTCTTCGTTATGTTCAGATTTATTTATTATACCCCAAGCTGACTTACCGTCTGTATTTATATTCCCCTTGTGGCAAACTAAATCGTCCTGTCCGTTATAGTCCGTCCAAACTGCAAAGTCAACCCTTTCAACACCAATATTATCTGACAAAGCACATGTAACAGTGAAGCTTTCTGCTGAATTGCTTAGTCCAACATTAGAAATTGCAGGAAGCTGAGTATCTGAACTTGTCACTGTAAAATTAGCTGTATATACATCTGCAGAACCGCTTGATGATGATACCCAAATACTGAGTTTATGAGTACCGAGTGAAAGGTCTTTTATCGGAACAGAAAAATCGAAACCGCAGTCAAGTCTGCAGCCGTATACATCCGCTACATCCTGACGGTTATTTTTATTAGCGGCATAAGCAGCTCCGTCATCTATAGTCCAATAAACCGTGGTGTCACTTCCGTCTGAACAAAAAGCCCAACCTGCAACATTATAATACGGAGATACAGCCTTATCTATTGTTTCTCCGTCAGATATCTTTGAATCGACAGCGGCATTAAAAGAAACATTCCCTGCAAAATCGGGACGGATATATCCCCAATATGATTTAGTGCCACCTTCTGTACTGCTGTACCAACTGTTATAATATGCCCAAGTTGTCTTTTTCTCCACATATAATCCCGACATATTCTGGTGATAGGATACTGAACCGCCTGCATAAATCGCAACATGACCGTATTTCGCACCTGTATATACAAGTATGTCACCTGCCTGTGGTTCACCTCCCTGTACTCTGCTCCAGCCACTCGGCAATGAATTGGTCGCATAGTCACAACCGTTACCGCTTACAGCCGAAACACCTAAATATTCATAATATGCATTAATCAATGCTACGCACTGACCGCTTCCAACCTTTTGATTTATAAGGCTTTCGCACCATGCCATTGCTTCGCTTACGGTTTTCGATGTTGCCTTTGCCGTGATACTGCTTTCGCTGAAAGGCACAAAACTCAAACTCATTAAAAATACCAGCATAACACTCAAAAATTTTTTCGTTATTCTCATCTTTTCCTCCATATAAATAAAAATTTCGTCAAAAATACATCTGACAGGGGAAAGTATAACATATTATTTTTATTTTGTCTACTATCGTAGACAAAATTTCTTTCCTTTATGTTTACGCTTAATTAAAGGAGTGTTTCAACATATGTCGGATTTTAACAAAATAGCAATTGCCACTATAATAAAAAGATTACGCAAAGAAAAAGGATTGTCACAGGAAGTTTGCAGCGGGCTTGCAGGGATTGCAAGAAGTCATCTTGCGATGATAGAAAATACAGACAAGTTACCGAATTTTGAAACGCTTTGGAAGCTGGCAATAGCCTTTAATATGAAACCGCATGAGCTTGTTCTTCTGATAGAAAATGAATGTGAAAAACTAAAGACGGAAACTCAAGAATAACCGAGTTTCCGTCTTTTAATATTTTCTCTTTTTTCCTACATAATAAAAAATTTTTGATTTAGTGTTTCGGAGTAAGATATATGTCGCATCTGCAGTTTTTTGCTCGTCCTCTGTCGGAGAAAACGGCATAGATTTTTACCTTTTCGCCCTGAAGTCCCTCGGGGAGCTCCATATAAAATGTATTGTTTTTGTCGGAATTTAAAACTCTGTGTTCCCATTGGTTTGCCTTATATTCGGGTGCTCTTTCGGGGAAGCCCACGGTTTTTCCCGAAATTTCGGCAACGCAGTAAACACATTCAGCCCCATGCTCACCCTCGACTGCAACAGCAAGTCGGGGGAGTTTTTTATAATCGGGCAATATAAATTCTCCCGAATGTACGGTTCTTGTTTTTTTATAGCGGTAATGAGCCTGCATATTGTTAGCCTTGGGACAGGTAAGCTTTATTTCCCTGCCGTCCTTTATAAGCCTTACTGCATATATTCTGTCTACAGGCTTCGGGATTCTAAGGTATCTTATTTTATCATTGATATCATAGGCTGAAACCATACGCTTGCCTGAAAGCTCATAGGTCGTATGAACTGTAAAACGGATAATTTCTTCACTGACTTTTTCCGTTTTTGAAACCTTTACATCAGAGGAAATGCTCCAGAGTTTAAGGTCAGCGGAATATTCAGCCTTTAAGGGGATATTCTGAATTTCAACCTCTCTTGTGGGGTAGTCAGCGGAGAAAAATTCTATTTCCACGCTGTCACAATAAAACTCTTCCCCGAAATCGACACGAAGACAGCCGCCGTCAATACGCAGCTCATTATCACAGTAGGTTTTGGACTGAGAATCAAAAAATG
This sequence comes from uncultured Ruminococcus sp., assembly GCA_964440255.1. Lineage (GTDB taxonomy): Bacteria > Bacillota > Clostridia > Oscillospirales > Acutalibacteraceae > RUG806. Next base: position 9,458 of record CAYTRD010000054.1, read on the forward strand.
TGTTTTTATTGCCGTCGAACATATTTTTTGCTTCAAGCCCGCGGAGCTTATAAAGCTTTTGTCCGAAAAATGCATCTCTTGCGGCTTTCACCTCGGGTATAAGAGTTTTTCCCGAACGGTCAAGACTTCTCTTTTCAAGGCAGTCATTAGTGATACCGAACATTGCACTTTCATAAAGGAATTCACCGTCCTCGGGGGTAAAATCCGTTTCCCCAAGTGTCCCCAGCTTTACGGGGGCATTTTCTTTTATATCCGTCTTTTCGCCTTTCATAAAGAAGGTATCTTTTCCGTTTTTATGAAGAAGAATGTCGTTTCCGTCACAGGTAAGAATTCTGACCTCCTTCGGTGTACCGTCTGCATCTTCCTTTATTATTTCGTATTGGCAGTTTTTAAGCATAGGCTCTGCTTTGTCGGCAACGGAAATTTCAATAAGTGCAGCTCTGAAAGGCATAAGTGTAATTTCCACGGTGTCACCAAATGAAAATTCGCCCATATGCTTTTCATAGGGGTGATGGATGTTGACTTCAAGCTTTTTATCGGTGCATATCCCGATTTCTTCCCCGATATTGATTTTTATTGTTTTTGTTTCCCATGAATTATTTCCCGTTGAAATGAATCTTTTTTCTTCCGTTCCTCTTGAACAGGCATTTTCGCCGTAATTTTCGGGAAGTAACATTCCGTTTACCAAAATATCTGAATTTCTTCTGTGAAGATTATAAACACGGGCAAATTTCGGAAGCTCGTCATCCCTCATAAGCCAAGGATTGCCGTAGGTTTCGGGAGCAAGTATCAGCGAACGGTTAAAAGCCTGATAAATAAGCTCGTCCTCAAAATAATCTATACAGGAGGATATACAAACTCCGTGGTCCTCTGCAAGTCTTTCAAGGTTCGGAGTATGTCCCCTTTCAAACATAAAGCCTCTGTGATGCATACAGGTTTTACTGTTACCCGACAGAACATCTACATAAGTTTCGCTTCCGTTCCATAAATATGTAGTAATATGCTTTTCGGCTTCATATAGATTAAGTCTGTGGTTGAGCACGATAAGGTCGGGAGAATATTTTCTGCACTCACGAAGCATTTCGGCAAAAAGCTCTGCCTTTTCGGGACGAAGATGTCCGCAGACTCCGTCTAACTTAAACAATGCAAAATTGTGGTCACGGCAGAGATGCACGAAAAAGTCGAATCTTTCCTTTTCGGTCTTTTCATCATCGCCGTAGCCGTCGGGACTTCCCCAAAGTCCCATTCTGATGCCTGCTTCCTTTGCCTTTTCAACGACCTTGTTATATTCATCGGGATACTGACTTCTGAATTTTTCCCCCTGCAAATTTCCGTAGCCCTCACTTGCTCCGTCAAAATTACCTGCATCCCAAGCATAGATTTTAATTTCCATACCGTAGGTGTCCTTGAGATATTTGAAAAATTCAAGATTTATGAGAGTATGCTCCTCGGTAGAGCCCTCATTCGTATTATTTATCCACGAAAAATACTGCGGTACGGACGGAGTAAGGTTATCAGCACCTGCATCCTTTACAGTTTTTACCATAAGAAAAGCTCCTTTCTTAAAAAGCAATTAAAACATAATTAAATTTATTCAGATAATTTTAATTTTTAGTTACAGTAATTAAGGAAATATTACAATTCAGCAATAAATGTATCTTTTTGATTGCTTTAGGTGTATAATGCCCGTCGGTTAAAGGAAAAAAATTATATTTTGCAAAAGAGGATATTATGGTCAAACTTAAAAACCGTATTGTTTATGAATTTATGTCAATGCGTGAACAACTGCACCTGGCGGAATATCTGTCATGGTGGGCTTTGCGTATTGCAATGATAATCACATATATTGTTTTTACCGTAAAGGAGGAACAGCTTTATCAACGCAATCTCATACTCCTGAACACGGCACTTACCTTTGTGATTCCGCTGCTTCGTTTTATTTCTCCGAGAAAGCTTTTTACATCAAAAATATCTTTTCGTATACAGACTTATGTGAATGTATTTATTTTTATGGGCTCTTTTCTCGGTCACGGCTTCAAGTTCCTCGGTGAAGTTCCCGAATATGATAAGTTTATGCACTTTGTTTCGGGGGGATTTGCGGTATTTATCGGTGCAGAGCTTCTTAAAGCCTTCAAGGGATACGAAAAGGGGAATGCCGCAATAAAAACCCTTGCGGGAACAGGCTTTTCTTTTATCGTTATGGTGATGTGGGAAATGATTGAGTTCTTTGCCGATTGGTTTATAACATCATCAACCAATCAGGGATACAACATAGTACCCGATGAAACAATGCTTTTTGTTAAAATTTTCGGTCTGTCAAAAAATCATATCGCTCAGGCACCCGTATACGATACAAACGCAGATATTTTTTATGCAGTAATAGGCTGCGGAATCTGTGCCCTTATTCTTTATGTCATACTTTCAAGGAAAGAAAAGAAAGCTGAAGCAGAGAGTAAAGAAAGCGTTAAAGCATAATTTATCGGAGCAATTCAGGTAAAAGAAATTTACCCTTGAGCGATAAAGATATAATTCAATTTTGCTACTGTTCAATAATCTGATATTGCAATTACTTTCAGGGTAGTGTCGGCTACCCTGAATTTTATTTTGTATTTTGAAAACTCGAATGAATATATTCTTTCTTCATCGTCGTGGTAATGGGGTCTCGGGTCCTCCGAGAGAATTTCTCTCAAAACGGGAATGTCCTCTTTGTTAACCTTGTCAAGAGTGCCGTCCTCAAAAACCACTTGTAAATTATCGGAAAAAACTTCCCCCGAAAAACCGCTTTTGGCTTCCGGATGGGAATCTGTATAGGGAAGATACGGCTTTATATCAAATATGGGGGTGCCGTCAAGTATGTCGGCACCCTTTACATATATCACAGGTGCGTCCGTACAGTTATAATCTATTTTTTCGATTTCAACAGAGGAAAGCCCTAAATTATTCGGTCTGAAGGGGGAGCGTGTAGCAAACACGCCCATTCTTTTGTTACCGCCCAGCCTCGGAGGACGAACGGTAAGAGCTTTGTTTTTGTCGGCATTTTCGGAAAACTCCCATATGAGCCATAAATGAGAATAGTCCTCAAGTCCCCTTACCGCTTCACAGGAACGAAAATCCTTTGTAAATATGATTTTTGAAAGCGTATCCACCAACCCACTCTGACGGGGAATTCCGAATTTTGCGGGAAAGAGCGTATATATATGTGCAACGGGTGTTATCTCAGCCACAAAAATTCTCCTTTACAGTCATAATCTATTCAAAAGAAGAGATTCAGGGAATACCCCGAATCTCTTTTTTCTCATAAAAATGCAACGAGGGCGGCGGTGCAGACACTGCCTGCCATTAAAATTGCAAGTCCTATTGCAACAAATTTTGCGAAGTTTTTGTTCATTTTATTCACCTATTCCGAGAATATTCATCATATCCTTCTTGTATTCTTCTGTCTGTGCCTTTGCACTCTCTTCATTCTCACCCTGTACCATAGCATAAATTTTTATCTTAGGTTCTGTACCGGAGGGACGGATGATTACCTTATCCTTATTTTCAAGAACGAGAATAATAACATTTGATGAGGGGAAATTCAGCACAGTCTTTTCACCTGTCTTAACATCAACAGCCTCACCCGATTTATAGTCCTCAACGATTACAACATTATTTCCGCCGATAGTCTTGGGAGCATCCGTGCGAAGAGAATCCATCATACCGAGCATCTTTGCCATTCCGTCTGCACCCTCAAAGCCGAAGTTAAAGAGAGCATTGTTCCAGAAGCCGAAACGCTCATAAAGTGAGTTCATAACATCAACGAGAGTCTTGCCCTGTGACTTATAGTATGCTGCCATTTCGCAGATAAGCATAGAAGCGTTTACAGCATCCTTATCCTTCGTGTGCATACCTGAAAGGTAGCCGTAGCTCTCCTCAAAGCCAAGCTCGAAGCGGTCAGCCTCGCCCTTTTCCTGAAGCTCCGTCATCAATTCACCGATATACTTAAAGCCTGTAAGCACATTCTTCATTTCGGCACCGTAGCTTTCGGCTACAGCAGTTGACATATCGGAGGAAACTATTGATTTGATAATAACGGGTTTTTCTGCCAGAGTACCCTGTGCCTTTTTGCAGGAAAGAATGTAATCAACAAGAAGACAGCCTACATCGTTACCTGAAAGAAGCTTGTATTCACCGTTTGTAAGAACTGCAATACCCACTCTGTCGCAGTCGGGGTCAGTTGCAAGAAGCAGGTCAGCCTTTTTATTTTCGGTAAGCTTCAGAGCCTCATTGAAGGCTTCTCTGATTTCGGGATTGGGGAATGAGCAGGTGGGAAAACGTCCGTCGGGATTTTCCTGAACGGGAACGACAGTAACATCCTTTATGCCCATTAAGGAAAGAATCTTTCTTACGGGCTTGTTGCCTGTACCGTTAAGGGGAGTATAAATAACGGAAAGGTCGGTATTCCTTGCGGTTTCGGGATTTATGCGTCTTGAAAGAACAAGCTCAAAATACTTATCAAGGAAGCTGTCCTCAATATATTCGATAATTCCCTCTTCAACTGCCTTATCAAAATCAACCGTCTTTACATCCTCGAAGATATCGCACTTGCTGATATAGTCCAGTGTTCTTGCGGCGGCTTCATCGGTCATCTGATAGCCTCTTTCATCATAGCACTTATAACCGTTATACTTTGAGGGGTTATGACTTGCAGTGATAACAATACCTGAAGAG
>CAYTRD010000055.1:0-14029 GCA_964440255.1 uncultured Ruminococcus sp.
CCGGACCTGCAAATATAGTTGAATGTACAAAGCCGTTTGCCGATTTTATCTGTGCACTTCCCGAAAACGGCTCAAAGACGGCAAAGGCATATTATAATGCACCCGGTTGGACGGTTTTTACAATTTCAAATCCGTGGCTTTGGACCTCGCCCGGTTGGGGCGGGTGCTGGTCGCAATATCCTTTAGCAGGTGCATGGCTTTGCAAACACCTTGTTGAATATTATAATTTTACAGGTGATAAAGCTCTTCTTGAAAGCTTTTATGATGTTATAAAGGATAACTGTCTTTTTAATATCGGTATTCTTTATGAAGATAAAAACGGTTGTCTTATGACAAGCCCCGCAACTTCTCCCGAAAATGAGTTCTGTGATGACAACGGCAACAGGGGATGGGTCTGCAAGGGAACTGCTATGGATATCGAAATGCTTTATGAGAATTTCACCGATATGATTGCTGTATGTGAAATTCTCGGCAAGGATGAGGAGCTTCGCAATAAGCTCGTTTCCCTTAAAGCTAAATTGCTTCCTCTTAAGATCGGAAAAGCAGGTCAGCTTCAGGAATGGGAAGGTGATTGGGATCTTAATGCTCCCGAGCCTCATCACCGTCATGTATCTCATTTGTACGGACTTCATCCCGGCACTATGATTTCCCCCGAAAAGACCCCTGAGCTTGCAGATGCATGCAGAAAAACTCTCGAGCTTCGAGGTGATGACGGAACAGGCTGGAGTCTTGCTTGGAAAATTAACTTTTTTGCCCGACTTCTTGACGGTGACCATGCAGCAAAGCTGATTTACAGACTTTTAAGACCCGTTAAAGACGGTTTATGTACACGGTACAGCGGTGGGGGAGGAGTTTACCCAAATCTTTTTGATGCACATCCTCCGTTTCAGATCGACGGTAATTTCGGAGCGGCTGCAGGAGTATGTGAAATGCTTCTGCAAAGTCATATAAAGCTTGAAAACGGAACATTTCTCATAAGCGTTCTTCCCGCATTGCCTTCCGATTGGAAAAATGGCAGCGTAAAGGGACTTCTTGCAAGAGGAAATACGGTAATTGACATTTTCTGGTCTGATAATAAGGCTGATGAAATTGCGATAACAAACAATAACGGTTCGGTCGTTGCCGTAAAAGGCAGATATGAAGTCTTTTGTGACGGTAATTTAACTAACTGTGAATATATTAACGGAATAACATATATCAACGCTCTTAAGGGTGTAAAATATGTGCTTATGCCGGAAAGGAATACATTATGAATAAACACAGAATTGAAACAAAATGCGTACAGGGTGGTTACACACCGGGAAACGGTGAGCCCAGACAAATACCGATAATTCAGAGCACTACTTTTAAGTATAATACCAGTGAGGATATGGGCAAGCTTTTTGACCTTGAAGCAAGCGGATATTTCTATTCAAGACTTCAGAATCCCACCTGTGATACTGTTGCCGCAAAGATATGCGAAATGGAAGGCGGAGCAGCTGCAATGCTTCTTTCCTCAGGACAGGCTGCAAGCTTCTTTGCAACCTTCAACATCTGTGAAAACGGCGGACATATCGTTTCTTCAGCCGCAATTTACGGTGGCACCTATAACCTTTTTGCGGTTACAATGAAGAAAATGGGTATTTCTTGTACTTTTGTTGACCCTGATTGCTCAGAAGAAGAGCTTGATGCTGCTTTTACTCCCGATACAAAGCTTGTTTTCGGTGAAACGATCGCAAATCCCGCTCTCAAGGTGCTTGATATTGAAAAATTTGCAAATGCTGCTCATAAGCACGGTGTGCCTCTTATTATAGACAACACATTTGCAACTCCCGTACATTGCAGACCCATCGAATGGGGTGCTGATATCGTGACTCATTCAACAACAAAATATATGGACGGACACGGTGCAGCGGTAGGCGGTTGCATCGTAGATTCAGGTAAGTTTGACTGGATGAAATATGCCGATAAATACCCCGGTCTTTGCACTCCCGATGACAGCTATCACGGAATTACCTATGCTGAAAAATTCGGCAAGGAGGGTGCATATATTACAAAGGCAACTGCCCAGCTTATGCGTGACCTTGGCACCACCCCCGCCCCTCAGAGTGCCTTTATATTAAATCTCGGTCTTGAAAGTCTTCATGTGAGAATGAAGCGTCATTTTGAAAATGCACTTGCAGTTGCAAAATATCTTGAAAACAACGACAAAATTGCTTGGGTAAGCTTCTCCGGACTTGAAAGCGATAAATATTATGAGCTTGCAAAGAAATATATGCCCGACGGCACCTGCGGTGTTATCAGCTTCGGTGTAAAGGGTGGCAGAAAGGCTGCAGAAAAGTTTATGAAGGCACTGCAGCTCATTGCGATTGAAACCCATGTTGCAGATGCAAGATCCTGTTGTCTGCATCCTGCAAATTCAACTCACAGACAGATGACCGAGGAAGAGCTTATTGCTGCCGGCGTCCCCTCAGATCTTATTCGTCTTTCCTGCGGTCTTGAAAGCAGTGCCGATCTTATTGAAGATATTGAACAGGCACTCAATACTATTGAATAAGGAGTAAAATTTAATGCCCATTAAAATTCCTAATGAGCTTCCTGCAGTAAAAACCCTTACAGATGAAAATATATTCGTTATGACTGAAACAAGGGCGATTTCACAGGATATCAGACCCCTTAAAATTTTAGTTCTTAACCTTATGCCGAAAAAGATTGCAACAGAAACACAGCTTTCCCGTATTTTGGGAAACACTCCTTTGCAGATTGAAATTGAACTGATTATGACAGCAAGCCATGTTCCGACTCATATTTCAGCAGAGCATCTTCTTGCATTCTATAAGACCTTCAATGATGTTAAGGACAGATATTTTGACGGGATGATTATAACGGGTGCTCCCGTTGAACAGCTTCCCTTTGAAGAGGTTGACTATTGGCAGGAGCTTTGCGAAATAATGGAATGGTCAAAAACTCATGTTCACAGCACATTTCACATATGCTGGGGTGCACAGGCAGGTCTTTACTATCACTACGGAATAGAAAAATACGACCTTCCCGAGAAAATGTTCGGTGTTTTTCCTCATAAGGTGGATTATAAGCGTTCTATTCTGTTCAGAGGCTTTGACGATAAGTTCTGGGTACCTCATTCAAGACACACAAGCGTAAGACGAGAGGATATTGAAAAAGTCCCAGAGCTTAAGATTCTTGCTTCTTCAGAGGAAGCCGGAGTTTACTGTGTTACAACAGATAAAGGTAAACAGGTATTTGTTATGGGCCATTCCGAATATGACCCCGTAACACTTAAGGAGGAATATGACAGAGATGTAGGTAAGGGCCTTGATATAAAGGTTCCCGTGAACTATTTCCCCGATGATGACCCCTCTAAAGAGCCTGTTGTTCGCTGGAGAGCTCATGCCAATCTTCTTTATTGCAATTGGCTTAATTATTTTGTGTACCAGACAACACCTTACGATCTCAATGCAATTTCGGAGGAAGAGTCAAAATCTTAAACATTTGTTAATACATTCTTGTTGTAAGATTACGAAAAAGCGTGTATAATGTCACTATCAGACTATACACGCTTTTTTTGAGGTAATTATGAAAAAAATAATCTTTTTATTAGTAGCTGTATCTATAGTGATGACAGGCTGTATGCTTGATTTTTCCGAAATTACAACCGAGCAGTATAATTCGCCGTATGCCACGGATGTCAACGGTGAACTTGTTCCCGTGCATGAGAATGTTGATGAAAGTGAGCTCGACCCTAAGCTTTTTTATATTGATGAAAATTCAAGAATGAAATATTCCGATGAATCAAAAGTAACACTTACAGGTATTGATGTTTCCGTCTTTCAGGGAGATATCCGATGGGATGAGGTCGCTTCCGACGGAATAGATTTTGCAATTCTTCGTATCGGTTATCGTGGCTACGGCTCAAAGGGAATAATGGGAATTGACAATAATTTCATTAAAAACTATGACGGAGCTAAAAATGCAGGCATTGATGTGGGTGTTTATTTTTATTCACAGGCAACAAATGCCGATGAGGCGAGGGAAGAGGCAAGATTTGTTCTTGATGCACTCGAAGACAGAGTTCTTCAGTTTCCCGTGGTATACGATTGGGAGTATGTTGATAACGCCGAAGCCCGTACTGCCAATATGACAAGTGAAGAAATCACGATCTGTGCCACGGCATTTTGTGACGAGATAAAAAAAGCCGGAAGAGAAGTAATGATATATTTTAATCGTGAGATCGGGTACTTTGAATATGATCTTACACTTATCAATGAGTATGATTTCTGGCTTGCAGAATACAGTGATTATCCGACATTCATTTATAAATTCAATATGTGGCAGTATACCGATTCGGCAAAAGTAAACGGCATTGATTCGACTGTCGACCTCAATATTTATTTTCCTCCACAGACTGCCGAGAGTGAAACATATATTGAATACGGATAAAATATCAGCAGTCCTTATTAAATCAGAGGACTGCTTTATTTGTTCATTTATATGAATAATTAATTAAAAAAATCTTGCAATTGACGGTACATTTGCTATAATGATTATTGAGCAAAATTGTATGCAAAAGAAAGGATGAGTTTTGTGGCTGATTACAAAATCGAGCTTACTCCCGAACAGCGTGCGATACTTGACGGTGCACAGGGAGAAACAATGGCAAAAATAATGAAAACATTGGTTATGTACGGTGAAACTTTCGGTGCAACCAAGCTTGTTCCCGTTACAAGTAAAAACGGACATCTTGTAACAAGCTTCGGCATCAAGGTTATGACACCCGTATATGAGCTTATGGAAAGACTTATAAATGACGGTGTTGTTTCCGGACAGCAGTTTTCTGTTGACCCCAAGCCTGTAGATAAAAATGTTCCTGCAAGCTTTCTTGAAAATCTCATTTTTAAGAAGTTTATGTATTCTGCACAGGATATGTACGACGGACAGCTTCAGAAAATGGGGCTTCTCAGTGAATCTGCATATACATGTACCTGCTATCTTGATGAAGTAGGCAACACACCAAAAAAAGGCGATATTCTTTCATGGGCTGAATCAAGTGCTGTTGTATACGCTAACTCTGTTCTCGGTGCCCGTTGTAACAGAAATTCGGGTATTATTGACCTTTTCGGTTCTGTTGTAGGATATGTACCTTATTTCGGACTTCTTACCGATGAAGGCAGAAAGGCTACATGGATAATCGAAGTAAAGACTGATAAAATTCCCGAAGCACAGGTTCTCGGTTCCGCTATCGGTATGAAGGTTATGGAAGATGTTCCTTATGTAAAGGGACTTACCAAGTGGATCGGTAACGAGCTTAATGACGATGCTAAGGCATATCTCAAGGATTTCGGTGCAGCTACTGCTTCAAACGGTGCTGTCGGACTTTATCATATTGAAGGTCTTACTCCCGAAGCTGTTGAACAGGGTGACAAGCTTATCGCTGAAAATGCTCAGGTTTATGTTATTGATGATGCTGAGCTTGAAAGAGTAAAGAACAATTATCCCGTAATCTGGAAGGATAAGAATGCTACTCCCAAGCTTTGCTTTATAGGCTGTCCTCACCTTACATATTCTCAGCTTATTGATTGGACGGAAAAGGTAGAAGCAGGTCTTAAGGCAGCAGGAAACAGCAAGGTTGTTATTCCTACCGTGTTTACCGCAGCTCCCGCTGTTGTTGAAAAGTTCAATAAGACAGCATATGCTACAAGACTTAAGAAAACAGGTGTAATTTTAAGCTATATCTGTCCTCTTATGTATATGAATAATCCTCTTTGCGGCAAAAAGCCCGTTATCACTAACTCTAACAAGCTCAGAACTTATACTACATCCCGTTATTATACTAATGCTGAAATTCTTGATTGTATCACAAAGGGGGTTAAATAATTATGAAAACATTTAAAGGACGTGTTGTCGTTCCCGGCTCCTGCGAAGCAGAAGCTCTTGTAACAAAGAACGGTTTCAATACTCTTGCAAGCTTTCAGAAGAGTCTTCAGTTCGGTGATAAAGAAGCAAAATGCGGAGATCAGAACAATCCCGATCTTTTCGGAAAGCCTATGTTCGGCACAGCACTTTGCCTCCCTCAGACAATAGGCTCAACCACAGGCGGTATGGTGCTTTACTGTGCAACTGCACTTAACAGAAGCCCTGCATGTCTTCTGTTCTCAAAGCCCATTGACTCTCTTGCTGCTGCAGGTGCAATTCTTTCAGACATATGGACTGAGAACTCACTTCCTACAATAGACTGCCTCGGTGATGAATTCCTTGATGCAGTAAAGACAGGAGATAAAATTAAAGTAGAGGAGGACGGTACTGTTACCATTCTTTGATAACTCTACCAATCATTTATGTCAAAGCTTACTGAAAACTATACAGGCATTTATTCATTGATGCTTACCCCCTATAATGATGACCTTACCGTAAACTATGATGCATACGAAGAATATGCAGACTGGCAGGTATCTCAGGGTGTTGAACACCTTTTTGCTGTTTGCGGAAGCTCCGAAATGGTTAATCTTACTCTTGATGAAAGAGTGAAGCTTGCCGAGCTTACTGTCAAGCATAAGGGAAACACTACAGTTGTTGCTACAGCTAATGTTGAACCCTCATGGTTTGCTCAGGTTGAGGAGATCAAGAGAATTTCCGCTACAGGTGTTGACGGAATCGTGCTTACGACGAAAGGCTTCGGTAAAGATCCCGACAGACTCGTAAATTATATCGGTGAACTTAAGTCCCATACTGACCTTCCCGTATTTATGTATGAATTCCCCGGCTTCCAGCCTCATCTTATTTCAGGTGAATGTTACGGAAGACTTGTTAAGGAATGTGGCATTTACGGTATCAAGGATTGTACTTGTCTCGTTGAAGGCGGTATTAAGGATAAAATTGAAAATAAGGGTGAGTCCTGTCTTATTCAGGCAAATATGCCCTTCCTCTTTGAAGCATATAAGCTTGGTGCAAGAGGCGTTATGGCAACTCCTACATCCTGTGGCGGTGCATTCTTCCAGCGTTTCCATGAAGCATTTTTAAGCGGAGATATGGAGCTTGCCGAAAAGAGATATAACGAGATCACTCTTCTTGATAATGCTATTGACAGCGGATTTAACTGTTCTGCTAAATACCTCGTACAGCTTCAGGGTGTAGAGGGAATGAAAGCAATCAACAGAGGCGGTCAGAAGCTTTCTCTTGCCCGTCTTCAGAGCATTAAGTCCTTCCATAACTGGTGTGTTGCAGAAGGTCTTATGAAATAAACGGTTTTGTTTTCACATTTAATTTATGCCGAAGCTCATTTTATGTTGAGCTTCGGCTGTTTTTGTTAATTTAATATTAAAGTATGCTTTCTGTCTGAGAACATAATTTTGAGGCACCTTCAATACAGAGGGTGCCTCAAATTCAGTATTCAATATTTAATTCTTATGAATAAAGAGAAGCAGCATTTTTGCAGGATTCGCTTGCAGCAAAGCCTAAGAACGCTTTTTCAACAGCAGTATCCTTAGTAGCTTCTGTTACTTCTTCTTCAAAAGCTTCGAAAGCCTCTGCTCCGAGTGTTTCTCTTGCAGCAGCCTTCCATGCAGCTTCATCGTGCTGTTTTACGTAGTACATAATATGCCAACCGTAAGAAGTCATAATTATTTCAACATCACCGGGTTCACGCGATTCATCATAGATCCAATTTTCGAAGGGCTCAACCATAGTACCTTTTTCAATTGATTCATAAAGTCCGCCGCCGGAGGTGCTGTCACCGATTGAGCCTGTATCTGAACTGTATTCTTCAGCAAGCTCGGCAAATGCGTCTTCTGTCATTTCACCGCTCATATACAAATCGTAAATGTCAACGGCTGATTGGTAAGCAGCTTCAACAAGCTCAATTGAATAGCCTGTATCAGCATTTGTGATTTCCTTACCGTCATCGGTGGTAATGGTTTGAACTTCAATGCTGTCATCGTTTTCCGTATTGATCGTGTTTTCTTCATCTGCACTGAGTGCGGAAGCAATATCATCAAAGGAAACGAGAATATGTCTTGCATCAACTAAAGGCTGTTCTTCTCTGTAAGCAGTTCTGATAATGTAAATTACATATACATAATCATCTGTTACATATACTGTCTTGTCACCGATGCTTCTCTCTGAGGAATAAAGCCATTCCGCAAGATCTTCACCTATCTGAGAGGATACGACGGATTTCTTGATGTTCTTTGCAAGAGTAGCTGTGTCATCGGAGAATGTTTCCTTGTCATCCTCAGATGCGTATTCAAGAGCAAGCTCTATAAAGGATGCTTCGCCTGTGATTCTGTCGAGCATTTCATTTGCAAGAAGCTCAGTCTTTGAAGGCTCTTTTTCTTCAGCCTCGGTTGTTTCTTCTTCTGCAGCAGTAGTTTCTTCTGTAGCTTCCGTTGTTTCTTCAGCAGCAACGGTTGTTTCTTCTGTAGCTTCCGTTGTTTCTTCAGCAGCAACGGTTGTTTCTTCTGTAGCTTCCGTTGTTTCGTCGGCAGTTGCAGTTGTTTCTTCTGAAGCTTCTGTTGTTTCTTCTGTTTCCTCTTCTTCTACTTCAAAACCGAAGAGACGAAGGTCAACAGCCTGAAATTCTGAAGGATCCTTTTCGTATGCTTCTTCAAGCTCTTCATCAGTAAAATCACTGTAGTAGCCTTCTTCAACAGCTTCAAGATACTGAGCTACGAGATACTGTTCCTTAAGAAGCTCAATAAATTTATTTTCATTGAGACCCTTACCGTAAATTATGCTGATATATCTTGATACGGAAAGGCTCTGTGCCTCAGCATTAGTTGTAAGAGAAGCGATAAGGCTGTCAATTTCTTCCTGATGCTCTTCCGTAAGCTCAATGCCTTCTTCTTCGCACTTTGCGAGATAATAGTTTGTAGCTTCAAGAGTGGAAATAACGCTTTTTCTGAAAAGCTCGTCGTATGTTACGGTATTGCCGTCTTCATCAGTTGTTGTCTGGAGAGATGGATCTTTTGTATAATCAAAAGTCATATAACCGTAGGTCTGCAGAAGTGTGCTTGACTGTTCAGCATAATTCTGAAAAACAGAGGAGTAATAATAGCTGTATTCAGCAACGGTATATGTTCTGTCTCCGACTTGTACAGCGGGAAGAATCTTCTGGGGAACACCGAACTGATAAAGAGCAAAAGCAGTTATAGCGACAACTAAAACTACGGTAACAACTCTTACTATCCAGGTGACTACCTTAACGGAGTCGATTGCTTTTTTGTTGTTCTTTTTGGCATTCTTTGCCAATCTCTTTTTTCTTTCAGCACGATAGTCATTCTGCTGATTTTCCTTTTTTGACATAATAATGCACCTTTCGTATAAAAATTTAGGGCGGAAAAACCACACGAATCGTATTATATAATATTTTAATAAAAAGTACAAGACCTAATTTAAGTAATTATACTGATTTTTGCTAATTATATTAATTTTTATTTATTGACCGATGATAATAATTGTGTTACTATTGAAAAAAATGTTGAGGATTGTTGAATAATGAAAATATTAATTGTTAACGGCAGCCCAAAGGCTGAATACAGTATAACGCTTCAAACCTGTAAATATCTTGAAATTAAATTTCCCGAGCACAGTTTTTCTTATTTGCATATCGGACGTCAGATACGTGCACTTGAAAAGGACTTTCCCAAGGCTGTAAGTGCCTTGACAGAAGCTGAGCTTATAGTATTTTCTTATCCGGTGTATACTTTTATTGCCCCTTCCCAGCTTCACAAATTTATTGAGCTTATTAAGAAAAACGGTATTGAGCTTGCAGGTAAATGGGCAACGCAGATTACCACATCAAAGCATTTTTATGATATAACTGCACATAACTATATTCGTGATAACTGCTTTGATATGGGGCTCAGATTTATAAACGGTCTGTCTGCCGATATGGACGACCTTACTAAAGCCACAGGGCAGAATGAAGCTGTTGAGTTCTTGCGTTATGTTTTATGGTGTATAGACAATTCATATTCTGAAAAGCCCGAAGCTACCCGTACGGAAAAGGCTTCTGTTATTGCATCCGTGCCTGAGAATTTTGCCGACAACAAAACAGGTGATGTGGTAGTGGTTACTGATTCAGATGAGTGTGATTACAGTCTTAATTGTATGATCGAGCGTTTTTCAAGGGTATGCAAAAGAAATGTCCGTGTTCTTAATCTCAACGATATCGGTATAAAGGGCGGCTGTCTCGGTTGCTTCAATTGTGCAGTTACAGGAGAATGTGTATATAAGGACGGCTTCAGTGAAATACTTCGCAATAATATCCAAAGCTCTGACGCTATCGTTTATGCATTTACGATAAAAGACCATTCAATGGGCTCACTTTTTAAGATGTATGATGACAGACAGTTCTGCAACGGACACAGAAGCGTTACGATGGGCAGACCCGTCGGTTACATTATCAGCGGTAATTATTCCGAAGAGCATAATCTTCAGCTCATTCTTGAAGGCAGGGGAGAGGTCGGAGGAAATTTCGTTGCAGGCTTTGCTACTGATGAAGCCGATACCGATTATAATATTGATAAACTTGCTGTTACTCTTGATTATGCCATTTCCAATAATTTAAATAAACCTGCAAATTTTCTCGGAGTGGGCGGAATGAAGATATTCCGTGACCTTGTTTATCAGATGCGCGGAATGATGCGTGCAGACCATAAATTCTATAAGGAACATAAGCAATATGATTTTCCGCAGAAGCATAAGGTGATGTCACTTGCAATGTATCTTGTCGGTGCAATGCTCGGCTCTGACAAAATAAGAGCCAAAATGGGCAATAAAATGAACGAGGGTATGCTGATGCCTTATAAAAAGATAATTGATGATGCAAAAAAATCAAAATAACATTTTGTAAAGTAATGTCGGTTGCCTGTTTTTCGGGCAACCGACTGATTTTACTGCTTTGTAACTGCACCTGTCACTATATTAAAGGAGAATAATTTCTCTTTACCGTCAAGCTCAGTAATAATGTTTATATTTTCATCGTCAATATATTCTGCACTGATGATTCTTTCATCTGTCTTTTTGAAGAACTTTTTAAGATATTCCATCTGCTTATTGTCGTAATCACCTGCATTATCTGAAACGAAAAGAACATTACCGCAGAGATTGTTGATTTTTGCCAGAAGAAGCTTCTGCTCTTCAGTAAATTTAAGATTATTGTTTCTCAGGAAGAATACATCCGGGTCATTCATAAATACTCTGCCGTTGAGATGTCGTCTGAAAATTGAATTGTTGATAGCACTTTGAGCACTGAGCATTTCATTTGATACATGAATGAAATTATAAATCTTTCCCTTGTATGTGAGGTCAACATCACAGCTTATTCTGCATGCATCAACAAGTCCGAAGCTTGATATCATAGGGACACCGCAACCAAGAAGAAGCTTATCACCTACAAGCTCACGGAGGAATTTCATTGCTTCTCTCATAATTTCACCGCGACATTTTCCGTTGCGGGGGAGAAGACACTGACTGTAAAGGAAATCAAGCTTGACCATATCATAGCCCCATACATTCAAAACTGTATCGAATACTTCCTTAAGATAAGCTTTTACTTCAGGATTATAAATATCAAGAATATAAGCACCGCCCCATGCAAGAACACCCTGCATCGGATTTCCGTTTTCATCCTTTACAAGCCAGTCGGGATGCTCTTTAGCTGTTCTTGAAACCTTCTGACAGCTGAAGGGTGCAAGCCATATGCCGGCTTTGTAGCCCTTTTCGTGAATCTTGTCGGCAATATAACCCATGCCGTTGGGGAATCTTGAAGGATTAGGATCGATCCAGTCACCGACAAAAGTCTCATAGCCGTCGTCGATCTGGAAAATTGAAACCTCTTCCTTCGCAGGGTCAAGACCATTGAGGTCACGAAGTATGATTTCTTCATTTATATTCTGGAAATAGTTATACCATGAAGTGTATCCGCTCATAGAACCGTGTCTTGTTTCGGGCATTTTCCATAAAGCAAAGTAATTATCAAATACCTCGTCATATCCGCCCTCAAAATAAACTATATCAAAAACAGGATATGTTTCCGTTACAAACTTTCCGAGAACATCTTTATGATATTCGAAAACATTATCATTCATCTTAACCTTAAAATAGGTAAAGCCTGAGTCTTCACAAAGAGAGCCCCATAATTTCACAAAATCCTTATTCCTGATATATGTGTAGCCGTGTGCATGGAATTCGCCGGGCTTTTCGCTGTATTCAACTATCCTTTCGTCACTTGTCATAGAAGCTATATGCTTAAGCTTTTTGTTGATATTTGCAAGCTTGATCGTACCTTTCTGCACATCATCCTTGCTTCTTTCCATTGTTTTTGTCCAGGACTGATAGCCTGCGCAGAAGAATTTGTCACCTTCAGCGAATGAATAGGGCATTTCAACATAAAAATCTACAAGCTCAAAGGTTTTTTTTGGGCTGAGAACAACAGAAAATCTGTCTTTTGTATCAGTAACCGTAAGTGAATAGAAGCTGTTTTCAAGCTCATTTGATGTGATGACCTTATTGCCGTTTCTGTACTTGATAGTAAATTTTTTCATATCGGTATCTCCGTTCCTGTATATTTTATCAACCAAATAAATGCTTGATCAGTGCATTACTGTTTTCAAAATCGGGAACTACTGTGTGTGCACCTGCCGTGAGAAGCCGCTCACGCTTATGCTTATCCACACCTCGTTTGTTCTTTTCGTCGGTAGCAACTGCAACCGCATAACCGCCGACATTTTTAACAAGCTCAATTTCAACAAAGCCGTCGCCGAAGGAAAGCAAATTCTCACCTGATACATTCTTGTCCTTAAGTATGCGTTTTATAACAAGCTCTTTTGAGCATTGGCTTGCGTGTTCGTCAAGTGCACCGAAAATGTTATCGCCAAAGAATTTATCAAGACCGAGAAGCTTAGCTTCTTCAATAACCTGAGGTTGGTCTGTGCCGCTTGCACAGAATATTTCTATGCCCTTGTCTTTAAGTGCTGTAAGGAATTCTTGTGAGCCATTAACGAGCAGCTCCTCAGGTGATATACTGCCGTCAGCAAGTCCCTGACGCTTACTTTCTATTTTAAGAAAAAGTCGGCGAAGATATTCATTTTTATAGTCCATAGCTTCCTTGGCTTTTCCGCCTCGCTTTTCAATCTCGGCTTTTAACTGCATACATTGAAAAATAGTCTGCTTTCCCGTAAGCTCATCAACAAAGTCCGTTACAAGCTTTAAGACCTCTTCATTACTTTCTTTGCAGTTGCTGACCGAATCAAAGAATTCCTCACAGAAATAAGGAATCATAATTTCCTGCCAGCCTTCACGTATAAGACTCAATGTTCCGTCAAAGTCGAACATTGCTATTTTGAATTGTCTTCCTTTTTCTACCGGTGCTATCACCTCAAGCGACCAATCGGGAAACAATGTGCTTTCACTCATAATTTATCCTCCGAAAAAAAAGCTTTTTTTACATTATAACATTATTTACAGAGTTAGCAAGCAAAAAAACGTAAATTGGTCTGTAAAGTTTTAAGTATTTTTTTTGCTGATAAATACCGCTTTGTTGTGCATCTGCGGTGACAGTATTCAATTGTATACTCTTAAAATGAAAATAGCCGGAGTATGACCCGGCTGAATCTGAATTATCAGTTTAGGTATATTCTTTAATACCGTTTTCTTTGTTATAATTTTCAATAAGAGCATTAACATTATTCTTTCCTTTGTGTCTGTAGGGAATGAAGCAAAGAATCCAATACATAATGAATGCACCTATGAAATTGAGAACTATATCGCCCATAGTGTCCATAAGAGCAAATCTCATAGGATCCTCAACAGAGAAGAGATTAAATATCTTTTCCGGATCACCGCCTGCAACCGCGAGAGCATTTTCATAGCTCCAATGCTGTGCATCACCGCCAAAGAACTGGTCGAAGATAAATTCAAAAAGCTCCCACGCACTTGAAAGAACAAATCCGAACCCGAGTGCAGTAAGATTAGCGATCTGATGAGGACATGTCTTTTTGAATTTCAACTGTGTTGCCGCTACATACTCATACCC
>CAYTRD010000056.1:0-14022 GCA_964440255.1 uncultured Ruminococcus sp.
GCCCCAGACCTCCTTATCCTGCAGTTAAAGGTCTTTTCGGTAAACCCACAACGGAAAATAACGTTGAAACATTTGCAAACATTCCTCAGATTCTTCTTCACGGTGCAGAGTTCTTTAACTCAATGGGTACTGAAAAGTCAAAGGGTACTAAAGTTTTCGCACTCGGCGGTAAGATTCATAATACAGGTCTTGTTGAAATCCCCATGGGTACAACTCTTCGTGAAGTTATCGAAGATATCGGCGGAGGTATTCCTAACGGTAAGACCTTTAAGGCTGCTCAGTCCGGCGGTCCTTCCGGCGGATGTCTTCCCGCATCAATGCTTGATATCGAAATCGACTATGATAACCTTGTAGCACAGGGTGCTATGATGGGTTCAGGCGGTCTTATCGTTATGGACGAAGACACCTGTATGGTTGATATTGCTAAGTTCTTCCTTGAATTTACTGTTGACGAGTCCTGCGGTAAGTGTACTCCTTGCCGTATAGGTACAAAGAGACTTTATGAAATTCTTGAAAAGATTACAAAGGGACAGGGAACTCTTGAGGATCTTGATGAAATGGAATCTCTTTGTCATTACATCAAAGAAAATTCTCTTTGCGGTCTCGGTCAGACAGCTCCCAACCCCGTTCTTTCTACATACAGATTCTTCAAGGATGAATATGTTGCTCACGTTGTTGACAAGAAGTGTCCCGCAGGTGTATGTAAAGAGCTTCTTTCTATTGTTATTGATGAGGATAAGTGTAAGGGTTGTACACTTTGCTCAAGAGTATGTCCCGTTGGTGCTATCTCAGGCAGCGTAAAGAATCCTCATATTATTGACCAGTCTAAGTGTATCAAGTGCGGTGCTTGTATTGAAAAATGTAAGTTCGGCGCTATCAGTAAGAAATAAGGAGGTACGGAAAAATGGCTGATGTAAATATTAAGATCAACGGCAGAGACTTTGCTGTTCCTGCTGGCAGCACAATTCTTGAAGCTGCCCGTATTGCAGGTATCGAAATTCCCACTCTCTGCTTCCTTAAGGAAATCAACGAGATCGGTGCATGCCGTATCTGTGTTGTTAAAGTTAAGGGTGCAAGAAGCCTTGTTGCAGCTTGCGTATTCCCCGTAAACGAAGGTATGGAGATTTTCACAAATTCTCCCGAAGTAATAGAAGCAAGAAGAACTACTCTTAAGCTTATACTTTCAAACCATAAGAAGGAATGTCTTTCCTGTGTTCGTTCCGGCTCCTGTGAGCTTCAGAAGCTTTGCCACGACTACGGCATTGACACGGAAACTGCTTTTGCAGGTGCAAAAACTCATTCAGATATTGATGCTTCTGCATCACATATGTACAGAGATAATGAAAAATGTATTCTTTGTCGCCGTTGCGTAGCTGTATGTGACAAGAATCAGGGCGTTGGTGTTATCGGAGCAAATGCAAGAGGCTTTGACACTCATATCGGTTGTGCATTTGAAAAGCCTCTCGGTGAAGCTTCCTGTATTTCCTGCGGTCAGTGTATCACAGTATGTCCCACCGGTGCTATTGCTGAAAGAGATGACACACAGAAGGTTATTGATGCTATAAATGATCCTGCAAAGCATGTTATCGTTCAGACTGCTCCTGCTGTAAGAGTAGGTCTCGGTGAAGAATTCGGCTATGAAATGGGCACTGTTGTAACAGGTAAGCTTGTTGCAGCTTTAAGAGCTCTCGGCTTTGATAAGGTATTTGATACCAATTTCTCTGCTGACCTTACAATTATGGAAGAAGCAACAGAATTCCTCGGCAGATACGAGAAGAAGGAAAATCTTCCTCTTATCACTTCTTGCTCACCCGGCTGGATTAAGTTCTGCGAAACATATTATCCCGAATTTATTCCTAACCTTTCTTCCTGTAAGTCTCCTCAGGGTATGTTCGGTTCTGTAGCAAAGACATATTATGCTGAAAAGATGGGTATTGACCCTAAGGACATCTATGTCGTAAGTGTTATGCCCTGTACTGCAAAGAAGTTTGAAGCTGAAAGACTCGACCATACTGCTGTTGAAGGTCTTGCTGATATCGATGCAGTTATTACTGTTCGTGAACTTGCAAGAATGATCAAGAAGGCTGGTATCCTCTTTAACCGGCTTCCCGATGAAGAATATGATGCACCCTTTGGACTCGGTTCCGGTGCAGGTACTATCTTCGGTGCAACAGGCGGTGTTATGGAAGCTGCTCTTCGTACAGCTTACGAAACACTTACAGGCGAAGAACTCGAAAAGCTTGAGTTCAATGAAGTAAGAGGTGTAGCAGGTATTAAAGAAGCAACATATACTATTGCAGGCAATGAAATCAGAGTTGCTGTTACTTCCGGTACTGCAAATGCAAAGAAGCTTCTTGAAATGATCAAGTCCGGTGAAAAGACATACGATTTCATTGAAGTTATGGCTTGTCCCGGCGGTTGTGTAAACGGTGGCGGTCAGCCCATTCAGCCCGCTTCTGTTCACAATAATGTTGATATTCGTGCAAAGCGTGCAGCAGGTCTTTATAATGATGACAAGAATCTTCCCGTAAGAAAGTCTCATATGAATCCTGATGTTAAGGCTATTTATGCTGAATATTTCGGCGAACCCAATTCACATAAAGCTCACGAAATTCTTCATACAGGATATGTAAAGCGTCCTAAGTATTAATCAAAAAAACGCTGTCGGCTTCGGCTGACAGCGTTAATTTTTACTTTATAGGAAATTGCTTCCTATAAAGTAAAAAAGATTATATGTCCCTCCGAGGAAAGCAAGCTTTCCTCGGAGATGGACTATTCGAAAACGGTCGCCGTAGGCGTACGGCGAAGCCGTTTTCTTGCCTTAGAAGATGTTTTCTGACAGAAAAAAGCGGCAATCAATTGCCGCTTAAATTATGTTGAGTTTCATTTTTATGTTTTATCCGCACACGCTTTTTTATGCCTGCTATTTTAAGCAGCTCTATCATCGCGGAGTATATAAAAACTATTGCAAAAAAGCCCGAAATCATAGCAAATGTATTCATAAGATAATGAACTCTGTTTATAAAAATTATTATTCTGAAAAATACTGCAAGAACAGCAAGAACGATGCTTGCACATATAAGTCCTATACCGAATACTCTTAATACAATATCGGTTATCTTTTTGAATTTGCAGGTCGCAACAGAAACACAGAAGAATGCGTACGGAATCATTTCAATCATAGTAATGAAAGGATATGTATCCTTGACACCGACTTCAACACATATCAGCTGATTGAGTAACAGCGATACAAAATATACTGTGGGCGGACAAATAAGAATTATAGGTCTGTCCATTGCCATTGTTATCGCATAACAAGCAAAGCATATTGCAGCCGAAAAGGGTATAAGTATATCAAATATTATATTGATTGCGTTTATGTCCATCAAAATAAGCTGAATTAAAAGACACATACAGCAGGCTGCACAATATATCAATGCATTTCTGACATTCTTGTTGGATCTTACAAATGCCGGCATTTCTTTTAGGGGCATTATTATCATCCTTAACTTTTTTTAATATTATACAATATTAAACTGATTATTTCAATATTTAGTATATTATTTAATCTTTTTGTAATATTTGTGCAAAAAATCAGAAGAATAATTTATGGGAGTGATATCAGTGCAGCTACTTAAAAAAATGTCATATAAAAGAGCAATAATTATTTCTGTTATATTTGCTATTATGTTTTCGTCCTGTATTTATAAGATATACGACATACAAAACAGTGAGCTGTCTTCAGTTGCAGATATGCAGTTTTCAAAGCAAATAACACTCGGTACTACCAGGGGATATATTTACGATATTAATATGAAACCGCTTGTAAATGATGTTAAAGAATACAGGGCAATACTGATATCCTCGGAAATAACAGCATCACTCATAAATAATAAGGAAATTGAAGAGATAAAAGACGGAATATATCTTAAAATCAATTCTGACAACGAATTAGAGGAAAGTGAATTTGTCAAAAACTTCACTTTGGTAAACAGATATAGCGATGAACAGCTCTGTTCTCATATTATCGGATATACAGACTCTGACGGCAAGGGTGTTTGCGGTATTGAAAAAGCGTTTGACAAAATCTTAACTGATAATTCAGGTAAACTATTGCTTAATTTTAATGCCGATGCATCAGGAAATGCTCTTTACGGAAACGGTATTGAGCTTATTAATGAAAATTATGATTCTTCGGGCGGAATTCGTCTTACGATAAATAAAAATATTCAGAATATTGCTGAAAATGTTTTGAAATCGTCTGATATTACATGTGGTGCAATAGTTATTCTTGATGTGGAAACGGCTGAAATCAGGGCAATTTCAAGTATTCCTTGTTATGATGTAAACAATGTCGGTGCTTCGCTGGATAATGTCGATAAGCCATTTTTAAACAGGGCCTTCTGTGCTTATCCTGTCGGATCGGTTTTTAAGCCGTTTATTGCGGCAGCCGCTATTAAAAACGGATACAGTATTTCAGCTAATTATGACTGTAAAGGTTATATCAATATCGGCGAAAATGTATTTACTTGTTATAATAATACCGTTCATAAAACTGAGGATCTGAATCTTGCTATTGAAAATTCCTGCAACACATTTTTTATTGATATGGGAATTAAGACAAATGCACAGAATATCATAGAAACAGCTTCGTTGTTTGGCTTCGGAAAAAAAACAGAGCTTTGTTCAACTTTAATCTCAGATGCAGGAAATCTGCCGTCATATGAAAGTATAACATCTGATTCCGAACTTGCAAATCTTTGTTTCGGGCAGGGGAGTCTTCTCGCAACCCCATTACAGATGGCAGCAGCTTATAATGTTTTTGCAAATAATGGTGTCTATAAAGAGCCATCTGTCTTAAAAGAGCTAATAAACAGCGAAAATGAAGCGTATGCGTATTACAGATCGGAAAATTCCTATGTCGTTATTGATGAAGATATCTGTGATACGATAAATGTGTGTTTATACAACAATATGCTTAACGGAACAGGTGTGAACGCTGCACCGGAAAATGTAACTTCTGCCGGAAAAACAGCTACGGCACAAACGGGAAGGTATGATGAGAACGGTGAAGAAATTTTATGTACCTGGTTTGCCGGTTTCTTTCCTTATGATGACCCCCAATATACGATCGTGGTTTTTAATGAAAACGGAAGCACTGCATCCGCGGATTGTGCACCGGTTTTTAAAAGATGTGCAGAGGAAATAATGAAGCTGAATTGAAAAGAAGCCGTAAAAACGATAGTATTTTACAGCTTCTTTTATGGGGTTCTTGTTGGTATAAATTCTGACTGAACCCCTTCATTTATATTGTTTTATGCGGTATTCACTTTTTGCTTATATTATGATCGGTTGAAGCTGTTTGCCGTTCAATGCGGCATACATTGCATTTTTTGTCATTGAAAAGTCAGCTACAATAGATGTCGGTTTGTTAATGTGGTCATCCTGTCTGAAGGGGATGAAAAATATGTTCTTGTAATTCATCAATGCACCGATATTTTTTGAGGCTCCTGATAGTGCATCATTAGTTGAAACAGCAATCAGCACGGGTCTTGCATTTCTGAGATGTGATTTTGCGGCAAGTGTTACAGGTGTATCTGCAATTGAATTTGCAAGCTTTGCAAGAGTGTTGCCTGTGCAAGGCTCAATTATTAGTATATCGAGAAGCTGTTTGGGACCGATGGGTTCTGCTTCAGCTATTGTGGAGATAATATGGTTTTCACACACGGATTCTATTTCATCACGGAAATCGCTTGCTTTTCCGAACCTTGTGTCGGTGGAGTATGCATTATAGCTCATTATCGGGATAATGTTATGTCCGTCATTTTTTATATCCCGAAGAGTATTAATTGCATTTCTGAATGTACAGAAGGAACCGCAAAAAGCAAAACCGATATTGTATTTATCCATTATTTCACCTCCTTAAGACAGGCATCTATCGTTTCTCCTATAATTATTCCTGCACTTTTAGGTGCGGTCTTGCCGGGAAGTGAAAATGCTTTAATAAGTGTTCTGCCGTATTCTGAACAAGAGTTGCTGTCAATCCCGTAGGGTGCACTTGCAGACTCTATGAAAATACAGTCTTTTTTGCTTTTTTGGATATGCTCTTTATTTATAATATCTGCAGGCACGGTGTTAATGATACAATCAAAATCTGCTATATAATTATTAATTTCAGATATTTTGTGAGCTTTTGCACCGAGAGTTTCGGCTTTTATGAGCTGAAGCTCATTTCTTGCAAAGACTGTTACATCAGCTCCGAGCTTCAAGAGCTTTTCAGTTGTAAAATATCCTATTCGTCCAAAACCGGTAACGGCCGTTTTTAAGCCGAAAACGGTAACAGGAAGCTTATCAAGTATTATTGATATTATTCCTTCAGATGTCAGAAGTGCGTTTTTATAAATCAGACTTTCTATCGTAAAGTAATCACAACTGAATTTTGCTTTTGCATCGACCTGTTTTGTGAATGCAAGGTTGCCCATACCATAGAATATTTTGTGATGATCTTTTATTTCATCCGTTATATCACGTAAACGTATTTCTGCTGATGATAACGGCGTGTTCAAAAGATTTCCGTTTTTGCTTACCGGTAAAGGCAGTAATATGATTTCAGACTTCATTGCCTGTGTAAGAGAATCAGATTTTTTTGCACCCTCAGGCAATAAACCGTGTTCAGCGGCAAAAACATTTATTTCATATCCCTTTTCAATGAGGTATCCTGCAGCATATAACTGTCTTGAATCTCCTCCGATCATACTTATTTTATTATTCATCGTATTTCCTCCTCAGTTTATTTTATGAATAAGCCTGCGATTAGTTACTTGATAGTAAAAAATACTTGACAATCTTTTATTTTTAATTTACTATATATGCGTATATTGTAAATACTGTGAAAAAGAGAGTAAGCTTTTATTGAAAATCAAAGCGAGCAGGGGATGGTGCAAGCCCTGTATGAGTAGAATCTGCTGAAAATCACTTTGGAGTTGCTGTTCGGAACTGAGTATGAACAGACGGTTGTTCTCCGTTATAGGAACGGCATATGTACGTATGTTAATAGGTGGTATAAAAACAAGTTCCCTTGTCCTGTTATGCGGCAAGGGATTATTTTTTTCAGGAGGAAAATGAAGATGTACGAAAAAGTATCAACAAATCTTAATTTCGTTGAACGCGAAAAAAAGGTTGAGCAGTTCTGGAAAGATAATGATATTTTCAGAAAAAGTATGGCATCCCGTGCTGACGGTGAGTCCTATGTTTTCTATGACGGGCCTCCCACAGCTAACGGCAAGCCTCATATAGGTCATGTTCTTACCCGTGTTATCAAGGATATGATTCCCCGTTATCACACCATGAAGGGTAAAATGGTACCCAGAAAAGCAGGCTGGGATACACACGGTCTGCCCGTTGAAATTGAAGTTGAAAAGCTTCTCGGTCTTGACGGTAAAGAGCAGATTGAAGAATACGGACTTGCTCCCTTTATTGATAAATGCAAGGAAAGTGTATGGAAGTATAAGGGAATGTGGGAAGATTTCTCAGGTACGGTCGGCTTCTGGGCCGATATGGATGACCCTTATGTAACATATGACAATAATTTTATTGAATCGGAATGGTGGGCACTTAAAACAATATGGGAAAAGGAGCTCCTTTATAAAGGTTTCAAAATAGTTCCTTATTGCCCCAGATGCGGAACTCCTCTTTCCTCTCATGAGGTAGCCCAGGGGTATAAATGTGTTAAAGAGCGTTCTGCTGTTGTTCGTTTTAAGGTTAAAGGAGAAGACGCATATTTCCTTGCATGGACTACCACTCCATGGACGCTTCCTTCTAATGTTGCACTTTGTGTTAATCCCGAAAATGAATACTGTAAGGTTAAAGCTTGTGACGGTTATACCTACTATATGGCTACGGCTCTTCTTGATAAGGTTCTCGGCGGACTTGCAAAAGACGGCGAAACGGCTTATGAAATACTTGAAACCTTCCCCGGAACAGCACTTGAAAGAAAAGAATATATTCCTCTTTTTGAGTGTACGGGAAAGGCAGTTGAAAAGCAGAAAATTAAGGGTCACTATGTAACCTGTGACAATTATGTTACTCTTTCCGACGGTACAGGTATCGTACATATTGCTCCCGCATTCGGTGAAGACGACGCAAATGTCGGCAGAAAATACGGTCTTCCTTTTGTTCAGTTTGTTGATTCAAAGGGTGAAATGACCGAAGAAACACCCTATGCAGGTCTTTTTGTCAAGGATGCAGATAAGCCTATTCTTGTTGATCTTGAAAAAGAAGGACTTCTTTTTGATGCTCCGAAATTTGAACATGATTATCCCCATTGCTGGAGATGTGATACTCCTCTTATTTATTATGCAAGAGAATCTTGGTTTATCAAAATGACAGCCGTTAAGGATGATCTTGTAAAGAATAATAATACAATTAACTGGATGCCCGAAAGCATCGGTAAGGGCAGATTCGGCAACTTCATTGAAAATGTTCAGGACTGGGGACTTTCCCGTAACCGTTATTGGGGTACTCCTCTTAATATCTGGGAATGTGAATGCGGTCACAGACATTGTATCGGAAGCATTGATGAATTAAAGTCAATGTCCGATAACTGTCCCGATAATATTGAGCTTCACCGTCCTTATATTGATGCTGTTACACTTAAATGTCCTTGTTGCGGTAAGGAAATGAAGAGAGTTCCCGAGGTTATTGACTGTTGGTTTGACTCCGGTTCAATGCCTTTTGCTCAGCATCATTATCCTTTTGAAAATAAAGAGCTTTTTGAAAAACAGTTCCCCGCAGATTTCATTTCTGAGGCAGTAGACCAGACAAGAGGTTGGTTCTATTCTCTTCTTGCAATTTCAACTCTTATTTTCGACAAGGCTCCTTATAAGAATGTTATTGTCCTTGGTCATGTTCAGGATGAAAACGGACAGAAAATGTCAAAATCAAAGGGTAATGCAGTTGATCCCTTTGAAGCACTTGAAACTTACGGTGCTGATGCTATCCGTTGGTATTTCTACACTAACTCTGCTCCCTGGCTTCCCAACAGATTCTACGGTAAGGCAGTTCAGGAGGGACAGAGAAAGTTTATGGGCACTTTATGGAATACCTATGCATTCTTTGTTCTTTATGCCAATATTGATAAATTTGATGCAACTAAGTATGAGCTTGACTACGAAAAGCTTCCCGTAATGGATAAGTGGCTCCTTTCCCGTCTTAATTCTACGGTAAAAGAAGTTGATGAGCATCTTGAAAATTACCGTATTCCCGAATCTGCAAAGGCACTTGAAAACTTTGTTGATGAGCTTTCTAACTGGTATGTAAGAAGAGGCAGAGAGCGTTATTGGGCACAGGGGCTTCCTGAAGACAAGATAAATGCTTATATGACGCTTTATACTGCTCTTGTTACTATCGCAAAGGCATCTGCACCTCTCATCCCGTTTATGGCAGAGGATATTTACAGAAATCTTGTGTGCTCTCTTGATAATACTGCCCCCGAAAGTGTGCATCTTTGTGATTATCCCGAGGTTAACGATGCTTTCATTGATACAGAGCTTGAAAAGAATATGAATCAGGTTCTCGGTATTGTTGTTTTGGGCAGAGCAGCCAGAAACGGTGCAAATATCAAAAACCGTCAGCCTCTCGCTTCAATTACTGTTGTAAGTGAAAACAAGCTCAGTGAAATGTATGCTGAAATTATCCGCGACGAGCTTAATATCAAGGAGGTTAATTTTGCCGATAATGCAGACGGACTTGTATCCTATACCTTTAAGCCTCAGCTTAAGACATTGGGCCCCAAATACGGCAAGCAGCTTGGCGAAATCAGAAATCTTCTTGAAAATCTTGACGGAAGTACTGCTAAGAAGGAGCTTGACACAAAAGGCTTCATTACTCTTTCAATTTCAATCGGAGATATTGAGCTTACTGCTGATGATCTTCTTGTCTCTGCGATACAGGTTGATGATTCCTTCTCACTTTCAGATAACGGTGTTACTGTTTCTCTTGATACAAAGCTTACCGAAGAGCTAATTGCGGAAGGCTATGTAAGAGAGTTAATTTCTAAGATTCAGACAATGAGAAAAGAATCTGATTTTAATGTGACTGACCATATCAATGTCGGTATTTCAGCAAGCGAAAAATTGAATGTCATAATTGGTTCTCATTCAGCAGAAATTGCCGGTGATGTTCTTGCTGACAGCGTGAGCACAACAGAAAGCTTCCCGAACTCAAAGGAATGGGATATCAACGGCGAAAAAGCAATTATAAGTGTTGAAGTCGTAAAATAAGTTATTTAATTTTTAGTGCTTTAACAGTTAATAAAACCGGGTGCAAGGTATTTTCACCCGGTTTAATTATTAAGTTTTTCCTCGGAGGATTTTTGTGAATATTTATCTGATGCTTATGTTATCTGTATGTGCCAATCTCTTTGGCGGAATAATAAGAAAGTATATAAATAATAAATATGAAAATAGTATGTTTTCATATCAATTTTATAATTGTATAGTTTCATTATTATCAGCAGTTACACTTGTGTTTCTCAGTTCTGAACTGAAAGCTTCTTTGTTTACCATTGTTCTTGCTGTAATTTTCGGTCTTATAACACTTATTCAACAGATAACTAATTTGTATGCCCTTGAAAACGGACCTTTTTCATATACAACCGTATTAATATCCCTATCCACATTGATTCCGACTCTTTCAGGGGCAATATTTTGGAAAGAAAAGCTTTCATATATCCATTTTATCGGAATTGTTCTTCTGATTATCTGTTTTGTTTTATCTGTTAATAAAGACAAGAGTAATAATAAAGCTTCTGTAAAATGGCTTGTATATTCATTGATTGCTTTTGTTTCTACCGGTCTTATAGGTGTTATGCAAAAGGTTCACCAAACATCTGAATTTAAGTCAGAGCTTGATTCCTTTCTTGTGATTGCTTTTATTTGTTCTTTTTTGTTTTCGGGAGTATATTCAATATTTTTATGTAAAAATAATAAGAACAGGGATGTCGCAAATCAAAAGAAAATCAATAGCTCGATTCCTGTTATTCTAATGGTTATAAGCGGTATTTTTGTTGCACTAAATAATAAATTCAATTTATATTTATCCGGAGTTATGGACAGTGCTGTGTTTTTCCCTGTTGTAAATGGCGGAGGGCTTGTTCTGTCATCCGTTGCGGCTGTTGTTATATTTCGTGAAAAGCTATCAATCAAACAGTGGATAGGAATCTCTGTCGGAATTGTTTCCGTAGTTTTATTATGCAACCCTTTCAATTTGTAAAACACATTCTTATGAAATTTTAACTGTATAAATCTCCTTGTTTTACAGATAATAGTATCACTATTACAAAAACAAGGAGTTTGATTTATATATGAAAGCAACCGGAATAGTTAGAAGAATAGATGATCTCGGACGAGTCGTTATACCAAAAGAAATCAGGCGTACTATGCGTATCCGTGAGGGCGACCCGTTGGAAATTTATACGGATATAGATGGGGAAGTTATTTTTAAGAAATATTCACCTATGGGTGAGCTTGCTGAATTTACATCACAGTATTGTGAGGTTTTATATAAAGCCATTTCAATGCCTGTGTTGATAACAGACAGAGATCATGTTGTCTGCTGTATGGGAGTTCAGAAGAAGGATGCTATCGATAAAAGAATATCATCATCATTGGAAAAGGTGATGGAGAACAGAGCAAGTTTTGTTGCATCGACCTATGAAAAGTCAATTCTTACGCCGGTAGAAGGTCTTGAAAAAAATGCATGCATTGCTGTTCCGATTCTTGGAAACGGAGATGTGTCAGGCTGTGTAGTTGTTCTTTTTAATGAAAAAAATGAAATGCCCTCACAGGCTGAAATCAAGCTTGCTGAGGTTGCAGCACAGTTTTTGGGTAAGCAGACCGAGGAATAATGTTATATTTAATAAAATTGCTTGACAAGTTTTTCATATTTTGTTATTATTATATTAACAAAATAGAGCTTGAGGGAGTAGTTTGCGCTAACTTCAGCGTGGTATGTCAACATCATGACTTTTAGTCTGGCATATCTTAAATAACGAGACTCACA
Organism: uncultured Ruminococcus sp.; assembly: GCA_964440255.1. GTDB lineage: Bacteria > Bacillota > Clostridia > Oscillospirales > Acutalibacteraceae > RUG806. Next base: position 12,061 of record CAYTRD010000056.1, read on the forward strand.
GACAGTTTTTTGCTGTACTGAGTCTTATTTTTGGACTTCGGTACACACGCTGTGCTGAAGTTTTTTTGTTTTCCCTCAGGATTTTATCTTGAGAATATTATTAAAGGAGAAGACCCAATGAAGTACTATCTGGAAAATGTTGAGAATGTATTTGAAGAAGTCAAATCAACTCCTCAAGGTTTAAGCTCTGCCGAAGCTGCCGTAAGAGCTGAAAAGTACGGTAAAAATAAGCTTGCAGAAGCAAAAAAGGATTCAATGCTCAAAAAGTTTTTCGATCAGATGAAAGACCCTATGATCATTATTCTCATTGTTGCTGCTGCTATTTCTGCTGTTACGGAATATATTGAGGCTTCTGCAGCAGGTCATAGCTTTTTCCCTACTGATACTCTTATTATTCTCGCTGTTGTTCTTATTAATGCCGTATTAGGTGTTATGCAAGAAAGTAAGGCTGAAAAAGCTGTTGAGGCTCTTCAGAAGATGTCTGCCGCAACAACCAAAACTCTGCGTGACGGTAAAGTTGAGGTTATCAAGAGTGAAGACCTTGTTGTCGGTGATGTTATTCTGCTTGATGCAGGTGATGCTATTCCTGCTGACTGCCGTATTTTTGAGTGTGCAAGTATGAAAATTGAAGAGGCTGCTCTTACCGGTGAGTCAGTTCCTGTTACTAAGCTTGTAAATGCACTTATGGGCAAGAAGGATGCTGATGAAGTTCCTCTCGGTGACCGTAAGAATATGGCATATATGGGTTCAACTCTTGTATACGGACGCGGTAAGGCTGTCGTTGTCGATACAGGTATGAATACCGAAATGGGTAAAATAGCTAATGCTATTTCTCTTGCGGAAGAAGGAAAAACTCCTCTTGAAATCAAGCTTGAACAGCTCTCCCATATTCTTACCAAGCTTGTTATCGGTGTATGTATAATAATATTTGGCTACAATATTGCCATGCATTTCATTTCAGGAAGCGATGCACAGTTCTATCAGGTGGCATTGGATTCATTTATTACTGCTATCGCTCTTGCTGTTGCGGCTATTCCCGAAGGACTTGTTGCTGTTATGACCATTGTTCTGTCAATCGGTGTAACTAATATGTCCAAAAAGAATGCTATTATCCGTAAAATGAATGCAGTTGAAACACTCGGATGTACTCAGATTATCTGTTCCGATAAAACAGGTACGCTCACACAGAATGTTATGACTGTTGTTGATCATTATGCTGAAGACGAAAAGGTTCTTGCAACTGCTATGGCTCTTTGCACAAATGCCGAAGTTGATGAAGACGGCAAGAGCACAGGTGAGCCTGATGAAGTCGCACTAATTAACTATGCTAAGACTCTTGAGCTTAAAAAATCAGATCTTGTAGCTGCTGCTCCCAGAGTTGGTGAGGTTCCCTTTGACTCCGGCAGAAAAATGATGAGTACCGTTCATTCGATAAACGGTGCATTTACTCAGTATACAAAAGGTGCTCCCGATGAAATTCTTAAAAAATGTAACCGTGCACTTGTAGGCGGAAAAGTTGTTGATATGACTGATGCTATCCGTGCAAAGGTTGCAGAAGAAAATACAAGAATGGGTAATAAAGCACTTCGTGTATTTGCTGTTGCATATAAAGAATATAATGCGGCTCCTTCTGCTTATGAATCATCAGAGCTTGAATATGATATGATCTTCATTGGACTTACAGGTATGATTGACCCTGTACGCCCCGAGGTTAAGGATGCGATTGTTGAGTGTCGCGGTGCAGGCATCACACCTATTATGATCACCGGTGACCATATCAATACAGCTAAAGCTATTGCCCGTGAGCTTGGTATTCTTTCCGATGACTCACAGGCTATGATGGGTGCCGATATTGATAAGTATTCTGATGAAGAATTTGAAAAGATTGTAGAAAATGTATTTGTTTATGCCCGTGTTCAGCCCGAACATAAAACAAGAATTGTCAATGCATGGAAGAGCAAG
>CAYTRD010000057.1:0-13946 GCA_964440255.1 uncultured Ruminococcus sp.
CAGATTATCAGATTGATTGTGTGGCTCTTAGGGACATAAATTCTGTATCTTTACTCCCTACCGGCGGGACGCCGGGTCGTCGTCCCCTACAGATTATAAGATTTATTTTGTGCCTCTCGGGAAATAACATATAATGTTTTATTTAACTGAAACGGGACGCCGAGGTCGTCGTCCCCTACAGATTATAAGATTTATTTTGTGCCTCTCGGGAAGTTACATCTGCCCGATAAATTATGATTTATAAGGATTGATACAATGTCACTTATGAAACTCAAAAGCGGTACTGATATTCGCGGTACTGCTGTCGGTGAGAATATGGAGCTTACTGATGATGCCGTAAGAAAAATTGCGTCTGCATTCATTTCATATCTTCCCGAAAAAACAGGTGTCCCGAAGGAAAAGATTACTCTTGCCGTAGGACACGATTCAAGGATCTCTGCGGAAAGAATAAAAAATGCTCTTATTTCCGTGTTTTCTGCTGAAAAAATCAAGGTATATGACTGCGGACTTTCCTCAACTCCCGCTATGTTTATGACTACCGTTGAATCGGCAGTTACGGCTTCCGTGCAGATAACTGCAAGCCATCACCCCTACGATAAAAACGGTCTTAAGTTTTTCACAAAAGACGGTGGCTTCGAGGGTGAGGATATTGTGGCAATACTCACAAAAGCCGAAGAAATAACAGATGTTAAAACGGCTTCTCCCGAGGCTGAAAAGCTTGACTTTATGTCAAAGTATTCCGATATCCTCAAAAAGAAGATAATTGACGGCATCGGTGACGGTGATAAGCCTCTTGCAGGCTTTAAGCTCATTGTTGATGCAGGAAACGGTGCAGGCGGATTCTTTGAAAAGCTATTAAGACAGCTCGGTGCAGATACCGATGGCTCACAGTTTTTAGAGCCGGACGGAATGTTCCCCAATCACATTCCCAATCCCGAGGATAAAACGGCTATGGAATTTATTTCCTCTGCCGTTACAAAAAATAAAGCAGATCTGGGCATTATTTTTGATACGGATGTTGACCGTGCCGCCTGTGTTGCAGCAGACGGAAAAGAGATAAACAGGAACGCACTTATTGCTCTTTCCTCTGTTATTGCACTTGAAAATTGTAAGGGTGCGGTGGTAGTCACGGACAGCGTTACCTCTTCGGGACTCAGAGAATTTATAAATGAGCATCTCGGAGGACAACATTACCGTTATAAGAGAGGATATAAAAACGTCATCGGAAAAGCCATAGAGCTGAATAATAAGGGCATTGACTGTCCTCTTGCAATTGAAACCTCAGGTCACGCGGCACTTCGTGAGAATTATTTTCTTGATGACGGAGCGTATCTTATGGTTAAAATAATTATTTTAGCCGCAAAGCTCCGAAAAGAGGGAAAAACAATAGATTCCTGTCTTGAGGCTCTTCGTATGCCTTATGCCGAAAAGGAAGTAAGGTATATTATTGACGATGAGGATTTCAGGACATACGGGGAAAATGTCATAAAGGATTTCGAGGAATACTGTGTTCAGTTTCCGCTTATTACCCCTGCCGACGATAACCGTGAGGGCTTCAGGGTGAATTTCGGCAAGTGGAACGGCAACGGCTGGCTGCTGGTAAGACTCAGCGTTCACGACCCCGTAATCCCTGTCAATATGGAAAGCGATTCCGAGGGCGGTCTTGAAAGAATAGAAATGTTCTGGAACGGCTTTATTAAAAATTACGAAAAATTAAGAAAGAAATAAAAGGTGATATCAATGTACAATTTTCCTATAGGTATAATAATAAACTCATTCAGAACGGATATACCCACAGCTGTTAAAAAGGCTGCAGAGCTTGGTGCCAAGGGTATTCAGGTCTATTCCACAAGAGGCGAAATGGCTCCCGAAAATCTCACTCCCGAAAAAAGACGAGAATTTCTGAAGCTTGTCAAGGATAACGGACTTGTTATCTCTGCTCTCTGCGGAGACCTTGGCTGCGGCTTCTACCGTCCCGAAATGAATCCCGAGCTTATTGAAAAATCAAAGAGAATCCTTGACCTTGCAAAGGACCTTGAAACAGATATCGTAACAACACATATCGGTGTTGTTCCCGAAGATAAGGAGCACCCCCGTTTCAAGATTATGCAGGATGCCTGCGGAGAGCTTGCTCTCTATGCAGACTCCATAAACGCACATTTTGCAGTTGAAACAGGCCCCGAAACCTCACTTGTGCTCAAAAATTTCCTTGATACATTGGGCTCAACAGGTGTCGGTGTAAACCTTGACCCCGCAAACCTTGTAATGGTAACAGGTGATGATCCTGCAGGTGCAGTTTATAATCTCCGTGATTACATCGTTCACACCCACGCAAAAGACGGTGTTATGCACTATTTCAAGGATCCCGAATTTATTTACGGCATCAAGCACGACGATGCTCTTGTTACTGCTCCTTCCTTTGAAGAGGTACCTCTCGGTGAGGGCAGTGTGCCGTGGGATAAATACCTTGCAGCACTGGAGGATATAGGCTTCAAGGGCTTCCTTACAATAGAAAGAGAAGTAGGCGATGACCCTGCAGCAGATATCAAAAAGGCAGTATCATTCTTACAGGAAAAGATGAAATAAAAAAAGGGGGCAGGCAAACTGCCCCTTTAGTGTTGCCATAAATTGTTATTGAAAAAGATATATGCTTTATGATAAACTGAATGTGAATATATATTATCAGGGTGATGGTATGATGTTAAAGAAAATATTATCTGTGCTCACGGCGGCGGTGATTGTTCTTTGCTGCCTGCCCTTGTCTGCAGTTGCGTTTTCTGATGAAAATATAATAAAAACGACGGAGAGCTTTTCGCCGGAATATCGGCTTGGTGCTCCAGATTGCACCGAAAGTGAAGATATTCTGTCGAACATTGTTGATTTTGAAGAGTTGAAGAATTATTTACTTGAAAATATTTCAAAGGCGAATTCTGATATTGATATTTCCCGTTTTTCAATTCCCACCTCTGCAGCTGATGCCTTGAATAATATTTTGTTTTACGGAATTCCCGAGGTTTTCAATGTATATAAAATTGGCTATTCCTATGTGAGCACCAAGCTTTTATCTGTTCACTTAAGTTTTGTTGATTTTGCCGATACCGAGGCTGAATATAAAGAATGTTTTGACGCAATGAAAGCATCTGCCGACAAGCTTCTTGACGGAATTGAGAATAATCCGTCACTTTCCGATGCGGAAAAGGCACTTCTTCTTCATGACAGACTCTGTGTGCTTAATGAATATGCATATTCTGATGTTGCCTTCGCCGAGCATACAGCCTACGGTGCATTGGTAAACCGTTCTTCTGTGTGTCAGGGCTATACAATGGCATATATGTATCTTCTTAACCGTGTGGGAATAAAGAACTATTACTGTTCCTCCGATGCTCTAAATCACGCATGGAATATTGTGTATATTGATGAAATACCCTACCATGTGGATGTCACATGGGATGATTATGCGTGGAGACAGGGAGGAAGAGGTGCGGTAGGAGCTGTAAAGCACGATAATTTCCTTCGTTCCACAAAGGGAATAATTTCCACAAACCATAATGCGACTGATTTTGACAGCTCACCTGTTGACACAAGGTATGATAATTACTACTGGCAGAATTCCGATACGGAATTTCAGCTTGTGGGAAATAAGATTTATTATATAGATAACAAAAATGAACGGCTTATGTGTGCTGACGATAATACTGTTCTCAAAAATATTTCCGATGTTTGGAGTGCAGGCGGAAAAGCTTTCTGGGTAGGCAATTTTGCCCGTCTTTCATCGGCAGGCGGCGAGCTTTTCTATTCTCTTTCAGGCGGTGTATATAAATATACATTAAAAACAGGTGCTTCAACGAAAATATTTACTCCCCCGTCAATGGCGTCAGGTTATTCCGTATTCGGCTTTACATATGAGGACGGATATCTTGTCTGCGATATAAATAATGCACCCCCTTACGGAGATATTTCAGGCTTGTATCAGGTAAAACAGAAATATGACGATATATCTCATATTATGACAAAAATCACCGTAAATACTCTGCCTGAAAAAACGCAGTATTACATCGGAGATAAATTTGATGCTGACGGATTGAGTATAAAAGCAGTTTATTCCGACGGAAACAATGATGTTATTACTGAAGATTTTTCGTGTTCGGGTTTTGCATCGGATACTGCAGGAGAAAAAACAATTATTGTGACCCATGGCGGTTTTTCGACGGAATTCAAGGTCAATGTAAAAACTCCCGAAATAAAGCTTTCCTCAAAAACTCTTGAAATGACAGAAAGGGAAGTATGTGAACTGAAAGCAGTTTGCAGTCCTGCAGAACAGGAGATTTTATGGAAGGCATCCTCGGATAATGTTTCGGTTGACGGCGGAAATATCACAGCAATAAAAAAAGGTAAATCCACCGTAACGGCGGAATTTACCTATAACGGAAAAAAATATAAAGCAGTCTGTGATATTGTTGTTCTGTGCGGTCATTTTAATGCCGAGGCTCACCCTGAAATTCCGCCTACTGTTGATAATGTGGGCTACACAGAGGGATTATTCTGTGAAAGCTGTGATGAATACATCAGCGGTCATATTGAAATTCCGAAGCTTGAGCTTGTTTTTAAGGACAGCGAGCATATAAAGTCAGACGGAAAGAACATACTTATGCTTGCAGGTGAAACCGTAAAAGAATTGATTTTACAGGCTCCCGATGCTTCATATGTTGTTGACAAAAACGGAAAAACCGTCGCCGAGGGAACATTTGCGGGCACAGGTATGACGCTTGTTTTCTCCGACGGTACCAGATATGAAATTGCGGTTTTCGGTGATGTTGACGGCGGAGGAAATATTAATGCTGCTGATGCAAGACTTGCTCTTCGTGCATCGGTGGGACTCGAAAAATACAGTTCTTCCTCTGTTTATTATAAGGCTGCAAATGTGGAGAGTGCGGATAAGCTCTCCGCCTCCGACGCAAGACTTATTCTTCGTGCATCTGTAGGACTTGAAAATGCAGAAGAATGGATGAAATAAAACAGAAAAAGACTGCGATCCGCTTTTGCAGATCGCAGTCCGATTTTTTGTTAAGCTATGATGGGAGGAAGAAGCTCGAGAACGGTATCTATAAATACCTGAAGCTGAGGTGTCATTGCCTTGCCCTTCAGATATGCAAGCTGTGACCACTGATTGAATTCACATTCGGGTACGTTTATCTTTTTGAGTGAGCCTTCCTGCATACTCTTTCTTACCTCGAACACGGGCAGCATTGTTACATAGTTTGATGTTCTTGTAAGTCGCATAATTGTGTCCGTGTTTGCAATTTCAATAGACGGTGTCACGAATATGTTTCTCTTTGCAAGCTCATCATCAAACAGATATCTGTAGCCTTCTCCCTGAGGCATAAGAATAAGCTTCTCTCTTGTTATTTCTTCAAATGTAACCTCTTGTCTGTTTGCAAGGGGATTTTCGGGGTTCGTAACGAAAATTATGGGTTCAACCTCTTCACGAACACGCACCCATTCCTTTCTCGGCACCTTATAGTCGAGCATATAACATAAATCAAGCTCATTATTTCTTATTTTTGCTTCAATTTCCCTTGCGGAGCCGACAAATATACTTAAATTGATATGCGGATAACGGCGGTTAAACTCGGGAAAAATGGGAATAAAGCAAGATTTCAGTATGGAATCCACAAGTCCGAAACGGATAGTACCCTTAAGCTCTTCGCTTTCGGTTGCAAAGTTCTGAGCCTTTTCTATGGCTTCGATGACTCCGTTTGCATATTCAATAAAATTAAGACCGAACTGTGTCAGCTTGATATTTTTACCGATTCTGTCAAAGAGGGGAACTCCCAGCTCCGTTTCAAGCTGCTGCATCTGCACGGTAACTGCGGATTGTGAGTAGCCGAGAACTGATGCCGCCTTTGTAAAATTGTTGAGCTCCGACACCTTTAAGAAGGTTTTTAAATTCCTTACATCCATTATTTATCACCAATTAGAAAAAATTATTGATATTCGTTTTCTATTAATAAAACTTATGATACAGCATTTTGTACAGTATGTCAAGAGAAAAATTTTCCAAATAGGCGATGTAAAAGTATGTTTTGCACAAAATGATATTTAATATTTGTGCAGTAATGCTTGTTATAATGTGGTAAAATATAATAAATATACCTGTCAGGAGTGTTAGTATGAAAAAAATTGTAAGTATTATTCTCTGTGTCATTATGGTGGCTGTATGCTTTACGGCTTGTTCAAAAAGTGAAGCAGCAAAGGCAGTTATGGAACAAATCAAGGCTATCGGAGAAATTACCCTTGAAAATGAAAATGTTATTATCGAAGCCGAAAAAGCCTACTCTCTTCTTTCCGAAGAGGACAAAAAGGATGTGAAAAACCATGATGACCTTGTTGAGCTCAGAGCAAGCTTTGACCGGCTTCAGAGCTACAGTGATAAGGCTGATGCTCTTCTTAAAACCTTTGATAAAATTTTTACGGAATACGGAATTTCCTACAGTGAGGTCATAACGCCCTACGATGAGCTTACCACGGCATATTCCTCCTCCGATGAAGCCGTAAGAGCAGAATATGATAAAATATTTGCCTCCGTAAAAGAAAAATATGACGAATATTGCGAAGTCGCAAAGGCAGCAACAGCATCTGCTGTGGCATATATCAACGGCTTTAAGGAAATAAATAAGGATAAGGAAATAACAGTCAAGGAGATCGGCTGTATCGCACAGATAAGCGACGGCACAACATATTACCTTTTCTCAATGACTTATACTGATGCAACAGGCACCGACTACAGCGTGTATTCAACTGCACGCTTTGCAGGCACTCCCTCTGTTCAGTCAATGCTTAATTATAAGGATAACTTCTATGCTGAGGCTTCCACATCGGAAAAGACAAATGCTCTCAAGTGCGGCAATATCCTTCTTGATATTAATGAAATCAATAAAGCACTTGAAAACTAAAGAAAGGAAAAGACTATGAGCTGCAAGGTTATAGCACACAGAGGTGCGAACAAAAAAGCACCCCAAAATACAATTCCTGCCTTCGTTACTGCAATAAACGAGGGTGCAAACGGATTTGAAACAGATGTTCATTTAACAAAAGACGGTATTCCGGTTATCTGTCATAATTATACTATTGACGCCACCTCAGACGGCAGGGGAGAAGTTACATCGTATACACTTGAAGAGCTTAAGAAATTTGATTTCGGTTCATATTTTTCCGAAGAATTCAAGGGAACACCGCTTCCCACTCTTGACGAATTTCTTGATGTAACATCAAAAAGCGATGCCGAAATAATCAATATAGAGCTTAAATGTCCGAAGGACAGCAATATAGCACACCTTGTGGAGGAAACTCTTAAGTCCGTAAAGAAATACGGTTGTCTTGACAGAGTCATTATTTCCAGCTTTTCACCCGAGGTTCTTAAGACCGTAAAGGAAATAGATGCGAGATGTAAAACTGCATTATTATATCCCATATCCCATCCGTCTGTCTGTCGGCTTGTGCTCTATCCGTTTTTTATGGTAAAAAAGATAGGCTGTGATATTATTCATCCGGCTTCTATTGTAACAAACAAAAAAATAGTGGATATTGCTCACACATTCGGAATACAGGTAAATGTGTGGACAGTAAACGACAAAAAGACCATTGAAAAGCTTCTCGATTTAGGAGTTGACGGTATTATTACCGATAAACCCCTTGAAACAAGAGCGGTTATAGACGAATACGAACAGAAGAAGGCGAAAGAAAGTGTTTGACGGTAAGCTTAAGGCTGTTACCTTCAGCTATGATGACGGTGTGACTCAGGACAGAAGACTTGTAGACCTTTTCAATAAATACTCACTTAAGGCAACCTTTAATATCAATTCGGAGCTTCTTGATACCGAAAACACGCTAACCTACGGGAATAAGAGTGTCGCACATAATAAAGTCTTCCGTGAGGAAATAAAATCGCTGTATAAAGGTCATGAGGTTGCCGTTCATACTCTTACCCATCCCCTTCTTCCGAATCTTTCCGAAGAGGAGATAATAAGACAGGTGGAAAAGGACAGGGAGAATCTGTCAATGCTTTGCGGTTATGAGGTCGTCGGAATGGCATATCCGGGAGGCGGAGTGAATTTCGATTTAAGGGTTGCAGACATTATCGCAAAAAATACAGGTGTAAAATATGCAAGAACCACCGTTCATACCTTTGATTTTGAGCTTCAGAAGGACTTGTATGTTTTTAATCCTACAGTGCATCATAATGATACGAAAAGATGTCTTGAAATGATTGATAAATTTCTTGACCTTGAAGCCGATAGCCCGAAGCTTTTGTACATCTGGGGACACAGCTATGAATTTGATTTTTCCGATAACTGGGATTTTGCAGAGGAAATGTGTAAAAGAATTTCGGGGAAAAGCGATGTTTTCTACGGAACGAACCGTGAATGTTTCGGAATATAAAATTTTTTCAGGGAGTTGTTTTATACAACTCCCTGAAATTTTATTTGTTTAATTCCTCAATTTTTTCCTGTGCCTCTCTTTTGAGAACATTGATTTCGTGCATTAATCTGTCAAAGAGATTCTTTATAAGTCTGAAGAATTTTGTGATAATATTTTCTGTTTCTGCTTCGGGTTCTTCTCCTGTACCCATATAACAGCCGATATTTGTGCTTGTAATTTCATTTCCGTAGAAATCGACTGTCAAGCCGTCGTCAATTTCAAGACCCTTTCCGATAAGGGGAGAATTTGTTGCAAGCTGATAAGCGTCAATGCCTTCACCGCCGACAAAGCCGGGAAGTGTGTTCATTGATAAAATATCGCAGCCGGGATTAAGAGTATTGTAATAGCAGTTGTTAACATATGTGTTCTTTCCTGTAATTTCGTCTTCAAGGTCGAAGTTTATAACCTCTCCCTCAATGGGAATAATGATGTTATTTGCAACAAGACTGTTGAGAAGATGATAGAACTGGAATTCTCCGCAGTTGATAATTGTGTTGTTGTAGAATTTGAGTCCGTCTTCACCGTTGCCGGAGGCTATGGAGCTTCTGCCTTTATTGTCATTTACGGAAAGACAGTATCTTACGGTGTTGTTTTTCTGGGGATCGTCTTTTGCATTGTTGACAATGAAACGCTGATTATCGTGTGAATAGATATACTGATATGTGCAGTTGTTCGTGCCCGAGTCGAAGTCAACGGTCATACCGTCGCCTACATTTTTCTGACCTGCAATTTCACAGTACTGAATCGTGCTGTTTTCTGCACCCCAGAACCACATAGCAGCCGTGAAATAAAGGATCTCGCCGTTTTCGTCAACACCCTCACCCTGACAGGTGTTAATTGCTCTGCAATGTGTTACAAGAGCACCGTCACAGATGCCGATTATAACGGCTTCTGCGTCCATTTCGTGGAAATAACAGCCTTCGATGAGAACACCCGTGTTGTAAACAGGGTCTTTTTCATCATCGTCGCACCAGGGATTCTGCTCATCGTTCCATGAGCCCCAGATAAGGAAGCCGTTTGCCGTGTCATATACCTCGCAATCGGTAATTGTAAGGTCGTTGACCGGATATCTTGAATTGGCAGGAAGTCCTTTTACAAGAACTGCTGCTCTCGCACCTGCCGCACCGTGGGAAAGATCGTCACGGGAATTTACCTTGCCGTTAGGCATACCGAAGAAATATACATTATCTATTGTGATGCCGACGCTTTCACAGTTTATTGTATTTATCCATATGCCGCCGCCGTTGGGGGCAGTTATCTGAAGATTTGAAACTGTAATATAGGAGCAGTCAATAAAAGTGAGCACTTCTTCGTGAGCATCAGTTGTGAGTATCGGTCTTTCTCCCTCGCCGTATGAGGAAATTACAAAGGGAGCATCCTTTGTGCCCTTGATTCCTTCAAGTGTCACAGCACATTCATAAGTGCCTCCGCATCTGAAAAGAACAGTATCCCCTCCCTTAAGAGGTTCGGTGCAATTGACGAATCCGTCGAGATTTTCCCATGCACTGTCGGGGGATGTTCCCGTGTTGCTGTTATTGCCGTCAATTGAGTCAATGTAATATGTGTTTGCTGTCAGAGCATTGATATCGGGTGCTGTGAAAGCTACTGCCGTGAAAACAAGCACAAGTGATAAAATAAGTGATAATGTTTTTTTCATTTTGTATTCCTCCATTTGTTGTTAAATCTAAGATAACACAGAAAAAAGCATCTGTCAACAAAACAAAACCCCGTAACACAAAATGAGTGTCATTACGAACGCTCAGCTACGGGAGTTTTGTATTGGAGATATATATTGATTGGAAGAATAAGCAAAAAAGGAGAACCGTACAGAGGAAGAAAGGAAAACAAAATTGAAAGAGGAGTTTTTGTCATAAAAGAAAACGGTTCTCCCTGTTTGAAATGCTGTAGTTAGCATATGCTAACTACAACTATAAGTATATATGCTTTTCTTGTGTTTGTCAAGTGTTTAGTAAAAAATTTCGCAAAGAAGTTTAAAAGTAATTGACTGAAAAATGTCCGTGTGCTATCTTAATATAGTAAAATAAATGAACGGAGTGATACCAATGGCACAGTTAAAAATGTACTGGATAAACGACGGAAGAGAAGTTGAGCTTTTCAAGCTTCCCGAAGGTTATTCATTTTCAAATTACGCTTCCGAAGCTGATAAGATGGCTTGGGTTGAATGCTGCAAAAACGGTCTTGTAGGTGATGATGCAACAGAAGCACAGTTTGATGATAGTATTCTCGGAGATGAACACTGCAATCCCTATACCGATGTGTTTTTCCTTGATTACGAAGGTCAGCATATCGGTACCATCACAGCAATAAATCAGGACGGCATAGGCGATATGCATATGGTAGGTATGCGAACGGAGTTCAGAGGTAAGGGTCTGGGCAAATACCTTAACAATATGTGTATATATAAGCTGGCAAAGGAAGGCGTTCACCACATTTATCTCACAACTGATGAATGGAGAAAGGGTGCCGTTAAGAGCTATCTTACGTCAGGCTTTGTTCCCGTTCAGTATGAAATGGGAATGGAAGAACGCTGGGGCAAGGTGCTTGAGGAATACGGAATTGACAGCGTAGATATGCTCTATGAGGACTGCACACTTTATAAAAAGATTTACAGAGAATCTCTTGCAAAGAAAATAAAAATCGGTGTTGTCGGCTCAAGAAGAGGACAGACAATGCTCAATTATTGTAAGACAGGCTTCAATGCCGAGGTAGTTGCAATCTGTGATAACGCTCCCGATTTCCTTTCAAAGGCAAAGGAAAAATACGGCGAAGACGGCATTACATACTATGATAATTTTGATGAATTTATAAAGCACGATATGGACGGTGTGGTTCTTGCAAACTTTGCAAATGAGCACACTCCTCTTGCAATAAAGGCTCTTAAGGCAGGTAAGCATGTTTTAAGTGAAGTTCTTCCCTGTCAGCATCTTAAGGAAGCTGTTGAGCTTATTGAAACTGTTGAGGAAACAGGAAAGATTTATGCATATGCGGAAAACTATTGCTATATGCCCGCACCCCGTGAAATGAGAATTCAGTATAAAGAGGGCAATCTCGGAAAGTTTGAATACGGTGAGGGTGAATATGTGCATAACTGTGAGCCCGGCTGGCACGGTTACACAAACTGCGATCCCAACCACTGGAGAAATACAATGAGTGCATTCTATTACTGCACTCACAGTATAGGACCTCTTCTTCACATAACAGGACTTCGCCCCGTTAAGGTATCGGGCTTTGAAGTTCCCTTCAATGACAGAATGTACCGTATGGGAGCATATGCCGGCTCTATGGCTGTTGAAATGATAACGCTTGAAAACGGTGCAGTTCTTAAGAGCGTACACGGTGTAGGCCCCTCAAGAAACTCCGTATGGTATTCTGTATACGGTTCAAAGGGCAGACTTGAAAGTGCAAGAGAGGATGCCGAAAACGGCGGTGTCGGTACACTTTACGGCAACCTTGACAAAAACGAAGGCGACAACACATTTGAAGCCAAGGTAATGAGAACAGACGATTCACTGAGCAAGCTTGCAGAGGAGTCAGGCCACGGCGGCTCGGACTTCTATACAATGTATCACTTCGTTCAGGCAATAAAGGGCAACCGTAATGCTGAAATCGTTGATGTATATGAAGCTATGGATATGTTCTTACCCGGTCACTTCGGATATTTAAGTGCTATGAATAACAATCAGAGCTTTGATATACCCAATCTTCGTGAAAAGTCTGAAAGAGATAAATGGAGAAACGATACCACCTGTACTGTAAAGGAAAAAGCAGGCGATATGTACATCCCCTCCTACTCCAAGGGCAACCCCGAAATACCCCAAGAGGTGTATGAAACACTTAAGAAGAAATTGGAACAGTAAATCATAATTTAACAGCTTACGCCGTTAAATTATGGTTCAGAAAGGGTAATTTTATGTGCTATGATGTTCTTGTTGTCGGTGGTGCGACATCGGGTTCATTTTTTGCCCGTCGTATGGCTGAACAGGGCTTTTCTGTTGCTGTAATTGATGCTTCAACGGAAGAAAAAATCGGTTCGAAGTATGATATTTTTCATGTATGCAAAAGAGATTTTGAAAATTTCACGCTTCCTCTTCCCGCAAAGGAAGACGGCACGTGGGCTTTTGAATTCAGTGAGGGACTGACCTCCTCACCCTATAATAATTTCCCGAAAACTACCTACGATACTGTTGTGGGTATGCATATGCACGAATATGTACTTAAAATGAATAGGTGGGCAAAGGAAAAGGGTGCTGAATTTATTTATGGAGCAAAATTTTCTTCTCCCGTATTTCAAAACGGCAGAATCGTCGGAGTAAACTATATTAAAGACTCTGAACAGCGGAGCATTTATGCAAGAGTTGTTGTTGACTGCTCGGGTATGGGTGGCTGTGTCAGAACCTCGCTTCCCGACGGCTACGGTGTTGAAAACTTTAAGCTCGGCGGTAACGATATGTTCTATGTTGTTCTTCGTTATGTGAAGCTTCTCAACGAAAAGGACTATCTTACAGGCTCTTCGGGATGGCCCTTCTACAAAAGCTGGATTGCTCCTCAGCACGACCCCCACGGTGCAATTTTAGGTATAGGTGCGTGTAACAGCTTCGATTATGCTGAAGAGATTTACAGCAAATTTGAAAATACAATTCCGCTCCCCGAATATGAGCTGCAGTATTTTGAAAGAGGTACAACTCCCTATTGCCGTTGCCCTTATTCCTTTGTTGCTGATAATTTTATCGCAACGGGTGATGCCGCCTGTCTTACAAAGCCCCTTAACGGCGAGGGTGTCACAAGCAGCATGGTACATATGGAAATAGCCGCAAAAGTACTGGGCAAGGCACTTAAAAAGGGTAAGACAAGAAAAGAGGACCTTTGGGAGATAAACACGTTTTATAATAAAGCACAGGGGGCAGATTTCTGTTTCCTTCGTGCAGTTCTTACAAAGGCTGTAAACGCAAAAGCCGAAGAATGGGAATATTTCTTTGAGAATGATATTATCTTCTCCGAGCCCTTGATGAACTCCGTTTCAACAGGTGAAGACATTCCTCTTACCCCCGATGTTATCGGCGATATGGTGAAAAATATTGCAATGGGTATGAAAAAGGGCATCATTACAAAGGAAACCGTCAAGACCGTAGGCTCGGGTATTGTTCTCGCAATAAGCCTTAAAAATCACTATCTGAATTTCCCGAAAACTCCCGACGGCTTCAAGGTATGGTGCGAAAAAGCGGATAAGCTTTGGACAAAGGTCGGAAAAATGAAATAAAGATATGTCAAAGAACATTGTTCTTTTCGGCAATAAAACAGGAACACCGCCCCGGTAGGCGGTGTTCCTGTTTGTAAAGGATAATAAGAAAGATGGGATATGTAGAGTAATCATTGCCACGAAATTAATTAATTCGTATACTTCTTGTTATGCTCAAAATTTTCGCATAAGAAGAAAGATGGGATATGTA
>CAYTRD010000058.1:0-13745 GCA_964440255.1 uncultured Ruminococcus sp.
TTCTTAACCGAAGTTGAAGGATTTTCAATTTCTCCGATAAGAACATCACACCTTAGAAAGCGCTGTCTTTTTTGCTTTTTTAATATCCTTTTCTGCCCTCAAGGGATTCGTCGTCTTCTATCCAGTCGCTTACGGGGATAATGCGGTAATTGTTTTTGTCATCACGGATGATTACTTCCTTTATGCCTGCGTTTATTACCATTCTTTTGCACATACTGCAGCAACAGGAATTTGAAACATAGCTTCCGTCTGCCACTTCAACTCCCGTAAGATAAAGAGTGGCATCAATCATTTTATCTCTTGATGCACTTATGATGGCATTAGCCTCTGCATGAACGGAGCGGCAAAGCTCATAGCGTTCGCCTCTGGGGATACCCATCTGCTGACGGATGCAAAAACCGAGATCCGTGCAGTTTTTTCTGCCTCTGGGAGCACCCACATAGCCTGTGGATATTACTTCGTCGTTCTTTACTATGACCGCACCGTAGCGTCTTCTGAGGCATGTGGTTCTCTGGGATACGATTTCTGCCAAATCAAGATAATAATTGATCTTATCTCTGCGTTCCAAAATTTTTCATCCTTTTCAAAATATGTTTTTATTTACTGAAGTCTATGACCTTTACACCGTCTTTGATGTAAATAATACCTGAAATAACTGCAAGCACAGCCGTTATCCATAAAAGCACGGAGGAAATGACTGCAAGGGGGAAGGCTTCGGGGAGAATACCCGCCTGTGTAAGTGCCATTAAAAGCATAATGAGAATCGTTGAAACCATCTGTGAAACGGTTTTCAGCTTACCCCATATGTTTGCCGGAATAACAACTCCCTGTGCAGATGCTGCAAGGCGAACCGAGGTTACCGCAAATTCACGGGTGAGAACTATAAATACGATATAAATACTGCAATAGCCTGCATTCATAAGTGCTAAAAGTGCTGCTGTTGTGAGCATCTTATCGGCTACGGGGTCGGCAAGCTTTCCGAATGTAGTGATAAGATTATATTTACGGGCGATTTTTCCGTCAAGGAAGTCCGTTATGCAGCCGACTGCATAAACGGCAAGCCCGAGAAAATAGTGATAGGGAATAAACGGTGCCATAAACACGACAAGGAAAACGGGAGTCAGCACCATTCTTACTACGGTTAATTTATTTGGTAAATTCATAAAAGTCCTTTCAAAGCTGAATTATATATCTGCAGTACCGATAAGGTCATATTCGTCGGTTGCAGTAATGAGTACTTCTGCCGTTTCTCCTATACCAAGCTCCCTTTCCGATACAAATTTTATGCCTGAATCAATTTCGGGAGCATCCATCCATGTTCTTCCCGAATAGCTGTCGGAATAGGGATCGTAGTCCTCAACTACGCATAAAACCGTTTTTCCGAGAAGTGCTTCAAGCTTATCTGAGAAAATGCCGTACTGCTGTTCCATAATTATTTCTCCTCTGCGAACTGCGGTTTCGGCATCGACTCTGTCAGGTAATTTCTCGGCAGGAGTACCCTCCTCGGGGGAGTATGAAAAACAGCCGAGTCTGTCAAAGCGTGCATCATTTACAAATTGTGAAAGAATTTCAAAATCTTCCTCTGTTTCACCGGGGAAGCCTGTTATGAATGTGGTTCGTATAATGCAATCCGGCATAAAGGAGCGTATCTTTTCTATAAGCTCAAGAAGTGACCTGTCGTCGCCGTGTCTGTTCATAGCACGAAGAATCTTGCCCGAAGCATGCTGTAAGGGCAGGTCAATGTAATGAAGCACCTTTTCGCACTCCGTCATAGCCTTAAGGAGTGAATCCGTGATTCGGTCGGGATAACAGTAAAGAAGTCTTATCCATTCTATACCGTCTACTTTGTTGAGCTCATAAAGAAGCTCGTCAAGAACGGGCTTGCCGTAAATATCCTCGCCGTAGCGTGTGGTGTCCTGTGCAATAACGATAATTTCTCTTACGCCTGCACCTGCAAGAGCCTTTGCTTCAAGGATTATATCTTCCTTTGTACGGCTTCTGAATGCTCCTCTGATTGAGGGAATCGCACAGTATGTACAGCAGTTTGAGCAGCCGTCCGAAATCTTAAGATATGCCCAGTGTGAGGGGGTTGTAAGTATTCTTTTTCCGCAAAGGGGAAGCTTATCTTTTTCAGGATAACGGCTCGTTTCCGTGCCCCTGATGACATTATTGACAAATTCCACGATGTCCCCGTTTACACCAAGACCGCCTACTGCATCAACCTCGGGAATTTCTTCAAGTATTTCATCACGGTATCTTTCGGCAAGACAGCCGATAACAATAATTTTACCTACTGCACCGTCTTCCTTGTATTCAACCATCTGTAAAATATTATCAATCGCTTCCTGCTTTGCAGCCTCAATAAAGCCGCAGGTGTTGATTATAACAATATCTGCTCCGTAGGCTGTGTCAATTATCTCGAAGCCTGCGGCATCGAGCTTTTCAAGCATAAGCTCCGAGTCTACCTGATTTTTCGGACAGCCGAGAGATACAAAACCGATTTTTTCGTGCATAAAATTCTTCCTATTCGTAAAAATGTATATATTTTGAAATGTCGGAAAAGGAATAACCCATATTGAGAAGCCGTCTTATTACACGGTCCTTTTCCTTGTCCGTACTGTTTTCGTCTATCTTATATTTTTCAATTACTTTAATTATACCGATTTCTCTATCAATATCAAGTGTATTTACTGCATTTTCGGCAATTTGGGAGTCAATTCCTCTGTTTTTCAGCTCAAGAAGTATTCTTTTAGGGGCATATGACTTTCGGTTATAAAGCTCTTCTGCTAAAAGGCAGGCAAATTTTTCGTCGTCGATAAGCCCCAGAGCTTTTAGCTTTTCGATAGCAAAGTCTGCTGCTTCCTTTGAGAATTTTTGTGTGATTTTATGCTTTAATTCATATTCTGAGTGTGCTCGGAGTGACAGCATTTTCATTGCACTTTCAAATGCCGAAGAGGAGTCACCCTGTTTTTTAAGCTCGGATAACTCCTCGGGGGTCACTTCATCGCCGTCATGAAAACGGGACGAATACCATATAACGGCAGGGACGGTGAACATATATTCACCGTCTGCGTATATTTTTATTTTATTGCTTTTTGATGCGGATGATTTAATTTCCATCAGTCAGCCGCTATATCAATCTTGATTTTGGGAAGCTTGCCGTTGTTGGGTGCGAGAATATCGTCATCGTCATCCTTTTTCTGTGGCTTCATAGCACCTTCGCCTGCTTTTTTAGGCTTGAATGCATCGCTCTTTCTTACCTTTTCTTCAACTTCCTTTGCAAAATCGGGGTTATTTACAATATACTGTCTTGCATTGTCTCTGCCCTGACCGATTCTCTGCTCACCGTAGGAGAACCATGCACCGCTCTTATGTATGATATCAAGCTCGACAGCAATATCAAGAAGCTCTGATTCCTTGGAAATGCCCTTGCCGTACATAATATCAAATTCAGCCTCTCTGAAGGGAGGAGCCATCTTGTTTTTTACAATTTTTGCTCTTGTTCTTGAACCTACAAATTCATTGCCGGGAGCCTTGATCTGTTCAATCTTTCTTACATCAATTCTCATTGATGCATAGAACTTAAGTGCACGGCCGCCTGTTGTGACCTCGGGATTGCCGTACATAACGCCGACCTTTTCTCGAAGCTGATTTATGAATATAACGATTGTATTTGAACGGGAAATTGCACCTGCCAGCTTTCTTAATGCCTGTGACATAAGACGGGCATGAAGACCCACATGGCTGTCACCCATTTCACCCTCAATTTCTGCTCTGGGAACGAGGGCTGCAACAGAGTCAATAACGATAACATCAAGTGCACCCGAGCGGGTAAGATATTCTGCAATTTCAAGTGCCTGCTCACCGTTGTCGGGCTGTGAAACAAGAAGGGAATCAACATCTACACCGAGAGCCTCAGCGTATGTGGGGTCAAGTGCGTGCTCGGCATCAATAAATGCAGCCTCACCGCCGTTTTTCTGAGCTTCCGCAACAACATGAAGAGCAAGAGTTGTTTTACCTGAGGATTCGGGACCGTAAATTTCTACAATTCTTCCTTTGGGAAGACCGCCGATTCCCGTTGCCTGATCGAGCATAATAGAGCCTGTGGAAATAGCCTCGACATTAAGAGCATTTGTCTGTCCCAGACGCATAATTGCTCCTTTGCCGTACTGCTTTTCTATCTGCTGAAGAGCGGTTTCAAGTGCTTTTGATTTATCTGCCATATTTTTGATTTCCTTTCATATGCAAACATTTGTTCGATTGGGTTAATTATATACTACACTTTCTGAAAATGCAATAGGTAATTTGAAAAATTCAGTTATTTGCAATATTTTTTATACAGGAAATTGCTTCCTGAATACAAAAAGATTATATGTCCCTGAGAACGGGAAGCAAGCTTTCCTCGAAGATGTGCTATTCGAAAACGGTCGCCGAAGGCAACGGCAAAGCCGTTTTCTTGTATTGCTTCGGAGAACACTCCTTGTATTTTTTAAATACATTTATAAAGTGGCTTGAGGATGAAAAACCAAGCTCCATTGAAATTTCCGTTATGCTCATTCCCGTTGTAAGAAGAAGCTTTTGTGCTTCATTTATTTTAAGATAATTGATATATTCCTTAAAGCTCATATTCATTATCTGCTTGAAGGAACGGGAAAAATAGCTGTAGCTTATGCTGAATCGGTCGGCGACATCCTTTTCGCTTACTGTTTTGAAATTTTCGTTGATATATTCAAGTATTGTGCTTATCGTATGCTGAATGTTACCTCCTGCGGAGGACACTTTTACATTAATTCCTCTGTCGTTGAGAAAGCCCACGACACAGCGTATGGTTTTGAGCACATCGGCCTTGAGAGCTAATTCGTAGCCTACATCCTTGCTTTTCCATTCTGCGATGGCATCAAGAAGGAGTGACGGAATGTCTGCAGTTTCAACAAATTCTCTGCAATAAACACGGGGTTGGTCACTTCTTTTGGCAAGAAAGGGGAGGATATACTGAGTTTCTTGCGGAGTCTGCTGAAATGTGCAAAGAAGCTTCGGGGTAAATTTTATAACGATATATCTGCTTTCTTCTGCATTGGATTCAAGTCTGTGAGTCTCGTTGGAGTTTATGATGATAAGCTCGCCCTGATTGAATTCGTACTGCTTATCGTTGAGCCATATGCTCATATTACCCTGCTGAAGGTACAGCATTTCAAGATATTCGTGATAGTGTGCGAAGTGGTCGGGATGACTTTTTGCTTTTATCATTTCAAGACATTCGACGGGTACGGTAACTCCGTCAACATCCGTTGCTTTTTCGTAAACTGCTTTTTTCATTTGATATCACCACAATTTTTTGCAATTTTTGTGTAATATAATAATAGCAAAAAGTTTTTCATAATGCTATACTTTTTTTAACAAATATAAAAATTTGTTTACTTCACTCAAAAGGAGAGAATATGATGATAAGAGTTCTTGTATGGAATGAGTTTATGCACGAAAAGGATGCGAATTGTAAAGCAAGTGAAATATACCCCGACGGTATTCATAACTGCATTGCGGAATTTCTCGGCAAGGAAGAGGACATAGAGGTTACAACCGCCACGCTTGATGACGAAAACTGCGGTATCACAAGAGAAAAACTTCGTGAAACTGATGTTATCATCTGGTGGGGACATTGCGGACACAGCAGAGTTCCCGATGAGGTTGCTGCTCTTGTTCAGGAAGAGGTGCTTAACGGTATGGGTGCAATTTTCCTTCACTCTGCACATAAGTCAAAGCCCTTTATGCGTCTTATGGGAACAAGCTGTTCTCTTACCTGGAGAGAAAGTGACGATATGGAAAGAATATGGGTATCTGCTCCCGGTCATCCCATAGCACAGGGGCTCGGAAGATATTTTGAGCTTTCGGGTGAAGAGACCTACGGTGAGCCCTTCGGAGTGCCCGCCCCCGACGAAACCGTGCTTATCGGTTGGTATGATGCAGGCGAGGTGTTCAGAGCAGGGCTTACATATGTGAGAGAAAGAGGAAAGGTGTTCTATTTCCAGCCGGGACACGAAACCTATCCCACATATAAGAATCCCGATGTGCAGAAGGTAATTACCAATGCAGTTCGTTGGGCAAAGCCCGTAACAAGAATCGAAAACTGTATGGATTGTCCGAATCTTCCGAAGGTCAACGGTTAAATAACAGTAAGGGGATGTGAAAACGATAAGTTTTCCGCATCCCCTATTATATATGATTGTGAGTACCTTTAATGGTACAGCTTTTTGTTTTTTTTAGCCTTTCTTTTTCAGATGCTCTTTAAGTGAGTGTAATGTAAATTCATAGGCTTTTTTTATGTTGCTGTCTTGCGGAATGATGAGCTTTTCTCCTGTAATTGCTTCAAGATAGCCCTCCAAAATATGCGGATTCTTAACAAGATACGGGCCTGTAAGGGCAACTGCGAAGAGGTTGTTTTTTCTTGCACCGCAAAAACAGGGAGCGTTTTCACCGAACGGATGTAACAAAAGCTCATATTCGTCAGCTTCCGTGCAGCATATGGTAAAGGATGTGTTTATATATCCTACACAAAGCTTACCTGTGCTGTCTTTTGTGATAACATCCCCCGAATATCTTTCATCGCTCTCCCTTGCAGAATAGTCAAATATATTCAGTGCCGTAAGCTCAGCGTTTTTTGTTTTGACCAAGCTGCCGAATAAGATCATTGAGTTGCCTGTTGCAAGGAGCCGCACATTATTATTTATCGCTTCGCAAAGCACTTCTTTGTACGGTAAAAGTCTTTCCAATGCCAACAGCATATTTTCTTCGGTTCCCGAGCCGATATAAACAAGGTCATATCCCGTGATATCAAACTCTCCGTTTTCCCATGGCACTATCTCGGTCTGATATCCGTTACATTCGAGATAATATTTCAATACGGTCAGATTCGCATATTCACCGTAAAGGTTCAGAAGATTTGGGAGTAAGTGCAGTATTTTAACAGTTTTCATTTGCTTACCTCTTTATTTTGCTGTGGGTGAAGTGACTTCCACTTCCGAAAAGAAATCGTCTTTATCTGAAAAACAGGTCATTACATATATTTGTCGGTTCTGTACGGTGCTTAAGTGCCGTACGGCATTTTTTATGTCAGGCTCGGTGATAATATCAATATAATCAAGCTGTGCTAACTCAAAACGCAGAGCGAGGTCATAAGCATGGCAGCCTGACAAAATTACTTCCTTGACGCAGGTATCCTTCAGTGCTTCAAAAGAGATATCCCATAACCAAGAGGTCTCTCCCGTGAAATATTTTCTGCTGATCTTATCTACGATTATTAATAGCGAACAGGGTTTCTGCTGTCCTGTTATGTATTCGAGATTCTGATTATAGGCTATAGAATTTTCGTGTTTTGATATAAGCAGAAGTCCTTTGTTGTTGCCTGCATAAAAGGTCGTTTGTCTGCCGCTTTTTGAAATCATTTCCGACAGAGCAAGAGCACTTTCTTTTGGAGGAATTCCCACGGTGACTGCACAACTGAAGGCGGCACATATATTATAAACATTATAAAAGCTTGCAAATTGAAGCTTCAGCTTCTCACCGTTCAGTATCATTTCGCATTTGTCAAAATCTGCAGATTCTACGGTAAAATCTGTTTTCGGATGGGCGAAGGAGCATCTGCTGCAATGATACATTCCTTGATTTGCAAATTGAAAATAATTATATTGAAGCGGCTCTTTGCATACGGGACAGTAATGACAGTCATTATATAAAGCCTCGCTGTCATTTTTTGAATGTTTATTTTTATCCGTGCCGTAATAAATGCAATTTTGCTGCTGAGTGCTCATTGAATATATCAAGGGGGAGTCTGCGTTAACAATAAGTGTTGCATCGGGTATTTCGGCTATTGCTTCTTTTATGTATTTTGCAACATAAAACGGATGAGCGTTTCTTGTGAGCTGGTCACGGAAAAGATTTGTTAAAACCAGATGCGTAGGCTTTATATGTCTGAAAATAAATCTTGTATACCGTTCGTCGCATTCAAGAACCGCGACATCGTAATTGATAACGCCCTTCAAGTCGCAATGCTTCAGTAATAAGGTAGCGATACCTTCGGTCTGATTGCTGCCTTCACGATTGTAAATTACTGATTTCCCGTTTTGTGAAAGTGTTTGAGCAATCATTTCTGCTGTGGATGTCTTTCCGTTGGAGCCTGTGACTGCAATTACCGTAGCCGGCAGGTGCAGCTGTGACAGTATGGTCGGACAAAGCTTTAATGCGATAAGTCCCGGAAGGCTTGTTCCTCTTCCGACTGCCCCGAAAAGCTTGATCAATATTTTTGTTAATAAAATTATTGTTTTTTTCATAAATTTTCCTCACTTGACCTTGCTGTGAATATTTTTCTCAAAAAAAGAAAACATAATCGTGTGAACCGCATAATATTTTTATTCACAGACTTAATATGAAATTAAAATAAATGCGTTATATTTTTCAAAAAAATATTAGCACTCTAATGATAAGAGTGCTAATATTTACAAAACGGTCACAGAAAAAACACACGAACACAATATTTACGGTGTATATTGTAATCACAGGGAGGGGAACAGGAGGTTCCCCGACGGAATACCGGCGAGGCGGCAAAGCTTCCCGTTTAACTTGCCCTCCCAAAACATTGCAGAAATAATATATCATAAACAGGAGGAAAAAACAATGTTTGAAATTATACCTATGACACACACGAACCGTTCTTTTTGGGATCCCTTCAGAGAAATGGACAATCTTGCAAGATTTTTCTTCAATGAACCTTTTTTCTCCGAAAAATCAGAAATAAGACCTTTCAGAACAGATATCAGAAAGACAGAAGAAGGCTTCCGGCTGGAAGCAGATCTTCCGGGATTTGATAAAAAGGACATCACTATAGGCATTGAAGGAGATGTGCTTACAATAAAAGCACAGCGTCACAGTGAAAGTGAAGATAAAGACAGGAAGGACAGCTATGTGAGAATTGAGCGTTCTTACGGCTCATATGAAAGAAGCTTCGATGTGTCGGGAGTTGATACCGACAATATCGGTGCAAAGTATGAAAACGGTGTGCTCATTCTCAATATGCCACGCAAAGAGCCCGTTGCACCCCCTTCAAGACAGCTTTCTATTGAATAAGCCCCCCTTTCTTCTTTCGGATATTCCGAAAAACAAATTTGCCGTTCCCATCTTCGGGTGGGAACGGCAAAGCCGTTTTATTGTGTATATATAAGTAATGTAAAAATAAAATTGACAAATGATTACATTTATTATATACTTTAATTAACTTAGATTCAGAAAGGAGTTTTTCTTATGGATATGCTTCCCGGTGCAGTAAGAGTTCTTGTTGATTGGCTTATTATGATAATGGGTACAATATTTACATTCTTTGAAAAGAAAGAAGAAGAATAAGAAGAGCTTCTTGCGGATATTGTAGATTTCACCCGAGCAAATCGGGTGATTTTTTACCTTATAGGGAATTGCTTTCCTGTAAGGTAAAAAGATTGTATGTCTCTCCGAACGGAAAGCAAGCTTTCCTCGGAGACTGACTGTCCGAAAACGGTCGCCTGAGTCTCGGCGAAGCCGTTTTCTTGATAAGTGTTATAATTAAAATAATAACAGGAAAGTCGGTGTTTTTATGAAAAAAGTTTTATCTGTGATTATGTCAGTATTGCTTTTAGGTGCGGTTTTTTCTTTTGGTGCTTTTGCATATGAGAATGAATATGTTGTTATAACTGATTATTTATCGGATTCCGTCGAAGCGGATACTGCAACCGAAATACAGGCAGTAATTGACGCTAATCCCAACAGAGTTATATTTTTCCCTGACGGGGAATATGTGGTAGCTTCTCCCATTCTTACACCTGCCGATCCCTCAAAAAGCGTTTCTCTTAAGCTTTCCGATTTTGCCGTTATAAAGGCAGGCGAGGGCTTCCCCGAGGGCGAAGCTGTTATTCAGTTGGGCGGTAAATATCCCTTTAACGATACCCATACTCCCGGCTCGAATTATTCTCTTGAGGGCGGTGTTATTGATTGCTCGGGAATCGCAAACGGTGTATCTGTCAACAGCGGAAGAGAAACGGCTGTGAGAAATACATCAATTAAAAATGCCGTTATCGGTCTTCATATTATGTACGGTGCAAACAGCGGCTCATCGGATTCTGATATTATTGGTGTGAACATCATAGGAAACGGAACGACCGAGTCTGTGGGTATTCTTCTTGAAGGCTTCGACAATACACTTACCAATATCAGAATCGGTAATGTGCAAATAGGTGTGCATATCAAGAGTGCAGGCAATATTTTAAGAAATATCCATCCTCTTTATTATTCCGATTTCAATTACTATGACAGCAGTTGCGGTTTTCTTATTGAGGCAGGCAACAACTGGTTTGACTATTGCTATGCAGATAATTTTGCAGTAGGCTACAGAACCACAAGTAACGATCACTGTACATTCACAAACTCCTTCTGCTATTGGTACACAGACCGAGGCGGTACACAGACAGTTTTCAAGGCTGATAAAAAATTCAATTCCGACATTACGGGACTAAAAGCAGGCTTTAACGGAGATGCTGTCAAGAATATACTTCTTGTCGGAGAAATCGGCGGAACGGGTACAATTGAAAACATTGATGCCGATACCGATGAATGTGAAAGCAAAGCCTATATGGCATATGAAAAAGACGGTATCGGGCTTAAAAAAATAATAGGCTTCTTCGCACTTATAATTGAATTTTTCAGAAATTTCTTTACTGTATAGAAAATTGCTCGCATTGTGAGTAATTTGCTTATATCAAGAAACACCATATAACACAAGGCGTAAGTATACTGAAAACAGTAAGCTTACGCCGATTTTGTTTACTTAATGAAATTTTATAGCTTATGAGGTAATTTATAAAAAAAATATTGACAACGCGGGATATTAGGTGTATATTGTAATTGAACATTTGAATAATTGTTCAATTATTCAAGATTAAAAGGAGGACATTATGGAAAAAAACATATCCCCCGATGCACCTGTTTGTGAATGTCATCACATTCACCCCGAAGCCGTAAATGATGCCATAAGCCACATTCCCGAAGACGAAAAGCTGTTGCCTTTGGGAGAGTTTTATAAGGTATTCGGTGAAGTTTCAAGGCTTAAGATACTATATCTGTTATACGGCAGGGAGCTTTGTGTGTGTGACATAGCCGAAAGCACGGGAGCTTCTGTATCGGCAGTATCACATCAGCTTAAAATTCTCAAAAATGCCCGTCTTGTAAAATTCAGAAAAGAGGGCAAAAACTGTTTGTATTCACTTGCAGACAGTCACATCAGCGGAATTCTTTCTCTCGGTATGGAGCATATTAACGAATAAAGGAGTAATTACAATGAAAAAAACATTTAAGATCGAAGATCTCGATTGTCCCAACTGTGCCGCAAAGCTTGAAAAGGCTATAAGTGAAATTGACGGAGTGACAAAGGCAAGTGTCAGCTTTATTGCACAGAAAATGATAATTGAAGCAGATGAAAGTGATATGGATAAAATAATTTCAAAAATCGGGTCTGTTGCAAAGAAGACGGTTCCCGAATGTACGGTAATTATCTGAATGGGTGAAAATTATGAGTAAAAAACATAAAAAAATGCTTATCAGGATAATCATAAGTCTTGTGCTGTTTGTTGCAGTGGTTATCCTTGAAAAATCAATTGAGCTTAATAAATATATATACCTTTTAATGTATCTTGTGCCGTATCTTGTGGCAGGATATGATGTGCTTATCGGTTGTGCGAAGAATATCGCAAGAGGTAAGGTGTTCGATGAAGAATTTCTTATGACCGTTGCCACGGTGGGTGCACTTATTATCGGCGAATATCCCGAAAGCGTGTTTGTTATGGTATTTTTCCAGACGGGCGAGCTTTTCCAGAATATTGCCGTAGGAAAAAGCAGAAATTCTATCACATCTTTAATGGAGCTTGCGCCGGATGAAGCAACTGTTATTCGTGACGGAAAAGAAGAAACAGTATTTTCCGAAGAAGTTGCTGTCGGTGAAACAGTCGTTGTACGCGCAGGTGAAAAAATACCTCTCGACGGTGTGGTAACAGAGGGTGAATCTGCCCTTGATATGAAAGCCCTCACGGGCGAAAGCACCCCCTTTGATGTTTATAAGGGATGTAATGTAAAAGCAGGCAGCATTAATATTTCGGGAACGCTTAAGGTTGAAGCAACAAAAGAATTTTCCGAATCAACTGCCGCAAAAATTCTTGAGCTTGTCGAAAACTCAACACTTAATAAAGCAAAAACGGAAAAATTTCTCACCCGTTTTTCAAGATACTATACACCTGCAGTTGTAATTTCCGCACTTGTATTAGCTGTTGTTCCCTCAATTATTACGGGCGATTGGAAGGAATGGGTATACCGTGCACTTATTTTTCTCGTAGTATCTTGCCCCTGTGCTCTTGTAATTTCAGTACCGCTTTCATTTTTCGGCGGTATCGGCGGTGCATCGAGCAAGGGTGTGCTTGTAAAAGGTGCATCCTTCCTTGAAACCCTCGGAAATGCAAAGACTTTTGTTTTTGATAAAACAGGTACGCTTACAACGGGTGAATTTTCGGTAAGCGGTGTTTATCCCGAGGACGGAGTTACAAAAGAAGAGCTTCTGTCCCTCGGTGCATCGGCTGAATATTATTCCAATCATCCGCTTGCAAAGGGGCTTGTAAAAGCAGTCGGTCAAACCGAGCTTCCCGAAAGCGTAAAAGAACATTCGGGAAACGGTGTTGAAGCTGTTGTCAGCGGAAAAAAGGTTCTTGCAGGTAACAGAAGATTTTTAGAGAAAAACGGAATCACTCTTCCCGAAGAGAGTGTCGGCGGAACGGGTATTCTTGTCGCTGCTGACGGAAAATATCTGGGCTTTATAAAGCTTCGTGATATGCCGAAGCAGAATGCAAAGGCTGCACTTCAGAGCCTTAAAGAATGCGGAGTGACAAATCTTGTAATGCTGACAGGCGATAACCCTTCGGCTGCAAAGGAAACTGCAGATATGCTTGAAATAAATGAATTCAAGGCTTCACTGCTTCCTGAAGATAAGGCAGAGTATGTAAAGAAGCTTTGCGGTAACAGAAATGAAAAGGAAGCTGTAGTATTTGTCGGTGACGGCATAAACGATGCCCCTGTTCTGGCTCTTTCCGATGTGGGAATTGCCATGGGCGGTGTGGGAAGCGATGCGGCAATCGAAGCGGCAGATGTCGTTATAATGGACGATAATATAGAAAAATGTGCTCTCGCAGTAAAAATTGCAAAAAAGACAAAAAGAATCGTCCGACAGAATGTAGCTTTTGCTCTCGGAATCAAATTTGCAGTTCTCGGTTTGGCAACTTTCGGTATGACTAATATGTGGATAGGTGTATTCGCAGATGTGGGTGTAGCAGTCCTTGCCATCATCAATGCAATGAGAACACTCAAATCATAATTTAACGGTGTACCAAGGTGAAATCAAATTCCCCTTGTACGATGAAAATATATTTCAATTTTGTAGAGGACGACGACCACGGCGTCCCGCCTGTAAATAAAGAATCAGATATTAATTACTCTTGAGGATTATTGTAATGTTCTCGGGAAATAACATATGATATTTATTTAACTGAAACGGGACGCCGGGTCGTCGTCCCCTACAGATCATAAGATTTATTTTGTGCCTCACGGGAAATAACATATAATATTTTATTTAACGGAAACGGGACGCCGGGTCGTCGTCCCCTACAGATCATAAGATTTATTTTGTGCCT
>CAYTRD010000058.1:13845-13921 GCA_964440255.1 uncultured Ruminococcus sp.
CATATAATATTTTATTTAACGGAAACGGGACGCCGGGTCGTCGTCCCCTACAGATTATAAGATTTATTTTGTGCCT
>CAYTRD010000059.1:0-13510 GCA_964440255.1 uncultured Ruminococcus sp.
GCGGGGTTGCTGTCCGAATAGAGCGAAGCGGAGCAAGACACGAAGTGTCTTCCTTACTTCTTCACTATTCACTATTACTTTTTACTTCAAATCATAATTTGCAGGGCTGTGCCCTACAAATTATGATTTTCCTATGGACTTTATTTTTTTTAGTGCTATAATATTTATTATGTTTGTGGAATTTGTAAGGAAGGTAAATTATGGCAAAGATAGGTTTTGATAACGATAAATATCTGCAGAAGCAATCCGAATGTATCAAGGAGCGTATTGCACAGTTTGGCGGAAAGCTTTATCTTGAATTCGGAGGTAAGCTTTTTGATGATTTTCACGCATCCCGTGTGCTTCCCGGTTTTCAGCCCGACAGCAAGATAAGAATGTTATATGAGCTTCGCGAACAGGCTGAAGTGGTTATCGTTATTTCTGCTGATGCAATTGAAAAGAATAAGAGAAGAGGAGACCTGGGTATTACATACGATTCCGACTGTCTTCGTCTTATAGATGCCTTCAGAGAAATAGGAATCTTTGTGGGCAGCGTCTGTATCACCCAATTTGCCGAACAGCCTGCCGCAATAAGCTTCCGGAAGAGACTTGAAAGTCTCGGAATGAAGGTTTACAGACATTATCTTATTCCCGATTATCCTGCAAACATTCCCCTTATCGTAAGTGATGACGGCTTCGGCAGAAACGAATTTATCGAAACTGAGCGTTCACTTGTGGTTGTAACCGCACCCGGCCCCGGCTCGGGTAAAATGGCAGTCTGCCTTTCACAGCTTTATCACGAGCATAAAACGGGCGGAAGTGCGGGTTATGCCAAGTTTGAGACCTTCCCCATATGGAATCTTCCCTTGAAGCACCCCGTAAATGTGGCTTATGAAGCCGCAACCGCCGATCTTAATGATGTCAATATGATAGATCCCTTCCACCTTGAAGCTTATGGTGAAAAGGCGGTAAACTATAACAGAGATGTTGAGATTTTCCCCGTGCTCAATGCAATTCTTACAAAGATTTCAGGCGAATGTATATATAAATCTCCTACTGATATGGGTGTAAATATGGTCGGTAACTGTATTTTTGATGACGATGCCGTGTGTGATGCATCAAAGCAGGAGGTTATAAGAAGATATTTTGAAGCCGCCTGCCTTGCCCGTCAGGGAATCGGTGACCCCCTTGTGGTTCACAGAATAGAGATTCTTATGAATCAGTTGGGTATCTCCACCGAGGACAGACCTGCTGTGCGTGCGGCACTTGATAAGGCAGAAGCTACAGGCAATCCTGCCGCCGCAACAGAAATGCCCGACGGTGAGATAATTACAGGCAAGACTTCTGCACTTTTAGGTGCCTCCTCGGCTATGATATTGAATGTAATAAAGCGTCTTGCAGATATTGACGATGATGTACTTCTTCTTTCCCCCTCGATAATCGAGCCTATTCAGAAGCTTAAGACAGATTCTATGGGAAGCATAAACCCCCGTCTTCATGTTGATGAGGTGCTTATTGCTCTTTCAATATGTGCCGCAACAAATCCCGTTGCGAAAAAGGCTCTCGAACAGCTCCCGAAGCTCAAGGGACTTGAAGCACATTCTTCCGTAATGCTCGCCTCTGTCGATGTGCAGACCTTCAAAAAGCTCGGAGTAAGAATGACCTGCGAGCCCAGAAGCCAGACAAAAAAATTATATCACAAATAAAAAAAAGCACCCGTAGAGGGTGCTTTTTTTACATTATAGGAAATTCCTTCCTATAATGTAAAAAGATTATATGTCCCTCCGAACGGAAAGCAAGCTTTCCTCGGAGATGGACTATTCGAAAACGGTCGCCGAAGGCGTACGGCGAAGCCGTTTTCTTGTAAATTATGCTTCGTTGCCGAATTTAAGTGAAAATTCACCGAATGATTTTTCGTATGTTTCTGCCTTGAAGCTGATGGTTCCTGCAAGCTCGTACAGTTCTGCTTCATTGTCGGTTTTTACATAAACGGAAAGCGTGAAGCTGTCTTTTTCGTCTTTTGTAAATTCTATGGGTGCATCAAGAACTATTCTGTAGTCTTCTGCATTTTCAAGTATTTCATTTTCTTCGGCTGAAAACTCTTCAATTATATATGAATAAGGAGAGAGGGCTCCGCTTGATGCTGTAAGGGAGAATTCAATTTTCTGCCAATCCGCCGAATTTTCATCAGCCGTTAAAAGATAGCTGTCCTGTGAAAGGTCTGTGATAATTGCTGCACCGGAAAATTCAAAAACAGGAGGCTTGAATGCCTGATAAATGAATATTACGGGCATAGAAAATATCAGAATAAAAATTGCCGCATAAACTACGGCACTAAGCCCCTTTAATAAGGCTATAACGGTTTTTTCAAACACAGAATGCACCTCAGAAATTTAATAGTGTTGTGACCACATAATATTATCATAAATATTACCTATCGTCAACTTAAAAAAAGCATTGAAATAACTTAAAATATGAAATATAATATTTATTACATTAATATTTTCGGAGAATTCAATGAAAAAGATATTATCACTTTTTATGATATTAATAATATGCACACTTTCTCTTGCAGGCTGTAATGGAACATCCGACGAAAGCTATCCTCTTACGGTCAACGGCACCCCCATTGATTCTGAAATTTTCAGCTATTTTCTCGATTCCGTCTGGAACAATGAGGAAACCGGAGGCACAAGAGACGGGCGGATAACTGAAGCTACTTATATGTGCATTAGATATGTTGCGGTAAATTCCACCTTCTCATCCTACGGACTTTCTCTTTCCGACAGCGAAAAGGCAGAAATTTCCGACCGTTCCAATGTGCTGTGGAATATGTTCGGTGAATATTATGAGAAAATCGGTGTTTCCAAGGTAACCTTTATAAAAATCAAAACATACGAGGAATATATCGAAAAGCTTCGTGAAGCGTTTTTTGATACGGGCGGTACTGATGAGATATCCGATGCCGTGTTGAGAGGAGTGCTTCAGGAAAACTATGTTGCTTTTAAGTATGTAAGAACACCCCTTAAAAATATAGATGTTTACGGTCACGATGCGGAGCTTACCGATGAAGAGATAAATTCTCTTAATTCCGTATATAATTCTTCTGTGAGCTCCGTTACCGCTTCATACGGTATCGACAAGGCATATGAGGATATAGTCTCACTGTTCCCCCTGTCTGAAAGAAGCTACGAAACACAGGTTATCGACAGAAATGACCACGATTTTTCTTCGGTTTTTTATGATACCGTAAAGGCACAGGAGGACGGTACTGCAAAAATTTTTCAATATGGCGAATATGTGTATCTTGTATATAAGGTGAATATTCTTACCGATGCACTTATTTTTTCGGACTACAGAGAAGAATGTCTGAAAGCTGTCAGCGAAGAGCCCTTGCAGTCAAAAATCAACATAATGTGTAATGCCTATCAGTCCGTAAGAGATACGGCTGTGGTGAGAAGCATATACGAAAAGGTGGCAAATAACAGATGAATACCGAAATAATTAACCCCGTGGTTGAAGCTGTTCTTAAAAGAAGAACCATTCGTTCATATAAGGATACTGCACTTCCGAGGGAAGCAATAGAAAAGCTTCTCGAGTGTGCCATGTGGGCACCCAGCGGAAGAAATTCACAGCCCTGCCATGTAAGAGTAATTTCCGATAAAAGGGTGCTTGACGCACTCAATACGGATTTCAAGAATAAGGTCGGATGGGACACCCCTGCATACACCCGATGGGACGTGAATCCCGTATATCAGGGTGCACCCGCAATGTTTTTTATTTATGCCGAAAATAAAGACGGAATGAATTCGGGAATTATGGTCGAAAACATTGCAATTGCCGCCGAGGGTATGGGGCTGGGCTCCTGTATTATCGCAAGTGTCGGCGGGCTTCTTGAAGCACCCGAGGGGAATAAATGGAAGAAAATTATGGATATCCCCGAGCATTTTCAGTTTCAGATTGCAATTGCTGTAGGCGAAAAGGCAGAAGACCCCGAGCCCAAGGAAAGAAAACCCGAGAATTTCAAAATCGTTGAGGATATTGATTATGACACCCTTTAAGTTTTATCTTGTTACGGATACGCATTATTTTGCTTCAAAGCTTGGCTGTCACGGTGAGGAATACAAAAGCTTTATGCAGTATGAGCAGAAATGCTTTGCCGAAACCGAAGCCATAAATAAAGCCGCCTTTAAGTGGTTGGAAGAGGCAAAGGATGCCGACACCGTTCTGATTGCGGGAGACCTGAGCTTTAACGGAGAAAAGGAAAGCCACCTCGAATTCACAGAACTGCTAAAGAGCCTTAAAAATGCAGGTAAAAGGGTTTTTGTCATTACGGCAGGTCACGATTTTAACGAAAAATGCTTCGCTTTTGACGATACGGGAAGACTTGAATTCCCCGGTACTCCCCGTGAAGAGCTTTTTGACCTTTATTATGAATTCGGCTTCTCGGATGCCATATCCGTACATAAGGAGTCGCTTTCGTATGTTGCACAGATGTCAGAGGGTGTAAGACTTTTTGCTCTTAATAACGACGGTGACGGTGAGCATAAAAAAACATATACTCCCTCACAGATAGAATGGATACTCGAGCAGACGAAAAAAGGCAGGGAAGAAGGTCAAATGATGTTCGTTATGAATCATTATCCGCTTTTGCCTGCTTGCCCGATATTCTCCCTTATCGGTGATGCTGTTATGCCAAAGGCTGATGAAGCTACAACAATGCTTGCAGATGAGGGTGTGCATTTGAGCTTTACGGGTCATATGCACAATCAGAGCATAAAGCTGAAAACCACCGAAAAGGGAAATAAGTTTTACGATGTGTGCACAGGCTCGCTTATAGGCTGTCCCGCCTTTATGCGTCTTGTGGAAATACAGGACAAGTCCACGGTAAAAATAGAATCGATTCCCGTTCCCGTTTTTGATTGGGATATGCAGGGGCTTTCAAATGAAGAATATTTCCGCCGTCAGTTTGATATGATGATAAATACATATCTTGACTGTATGGCAAATGACCCCGAAAGACTTATGAGAAAGCTTCGCCTGCCCCAAAATGATATATTGAAAAAGCTTCTCGGCTTTTTCGGTAAGTCACTTAACACCGCAACAATTGGTTCTGTCTGTAAAAAACTGTTCGTAAAATGCGATGCTTCAATAAAAGACAGACCTTTAAGAGCATTTCTTACTGAAATTGTAAGAAATGTATTTACGGGCAATGCTCCCTATACCGAGGATACCCCCGAATACAAGGCGGTTATGGGCGTGCTCGGAAGATTTTCTCCCGTGCTTTTCATTGTAAAAAAGAAAGTCAAGGTAAACGGAAAGCCTCTCGATATAAAAGAAATGCTTAAATACAGCCTCGGAAACTACGGAGTGGACGAATACAATACAACGCTTACATTAGAATAAAACTGTTGCCCGACTGAAAAGTCGGGCAATAACTTTATTTTTCGAGTTCTGTGTATCCGTCGGGTATCTCTATATCCAGAAGAGTGCACCTGTCGGGAATGTATTTCTTTATATAATCATCGGCGTATCTTATTTCCATATCAGCGGGGTCTTTACCTTCGGCTAATATCTCATATGCCATAAGTCCCGCTTCATAGCCTAATGTGTAGTAATTTATTCCGAGTGTCGCAATACCGAGACCTATACAGGTATCATTATCGCCTGTGACAACAGGAACACCGGCAGGCTCAAGAATATTGTTGATAGCCTGTGTGTTTGATGCTACGGTATTGTCGGTGGGGGTGAATATAACATCACATTCTGTAGCAGCCTGCTGTGTAACAAGAGTAACATCAGTTGTGTCAACAAAGGTGAAGTCCTTGCAGGTATAACCCTTTGATGTAAGATAAGATGAAATTCTTTCAGCCTGATACTTTGAATTTACTTCACTTGAACAGTAGAGTATGCCCACATTCTTTGCATCGGGGAAAAGCTCTGTGATGATATCAGCCTGCTTTTCAAGGGGAACAAGGTCGGACGCACCCGTTACATTGAAGCCTGTTTTTGTACCGAGATTCTCGATTCCGAGAGTTGCACCGAAATCAGTAACAGAGGTTGCAACTATCGGGATAACCGAGGTTGCTTCTGCTGCTGCGGCAAGTGCGTTGGTGGAGTTTGCAAAAATAAGATCGTAATCTGACGAAGCAAAGGAAGAACAGATGCTTGCAGCGTTAGTTTTTTCTCCCGTTGCATTCTTATAGTCAAAATATACATCTTCTCCGAGCTTTTGGGTAAGAGCTGCTTTGAAGCCCTCAAGTGCACTGTCAAGTGCTGCGTGCTCAATAAACTGACATATACCTATTTTATATTTCGCCTCATTACCTTCATTGAGACCGGTAACCGTGTCACCACAGGATGCAAATGCAAGAAGAACAAAAGCCGAAGCCATAATTAATGATATTATTTTTTTAACAGAAGTCTTCATAAAAACCGCTCCTTTTGTTTTCTGATTATAGAATACACTCTTTTTATAAAAAAATCAATATCATTTGTTTTTCGGGGAGTTCGGTTATGTTAAATTACCAAGGAAAAAATTGATTGATACCGTTTTGTAACTTATTACCATTAAAATGCATAAAAATGATTAATGTGGTAAATTAAATTGGTTAATATTTCATAATATTTATGACAATTATTACAAAACACTTGCTTTTTTTTACAACGGGTGGTATATTTACTCCGGCGTTGAGACATAACGCACAAAAAAAGTATATTATATTTGGAGGAATTAACTATGAAAAAGTTATTCGCTGTTCTTTTAACTCTCGCTCTCGTTGCTTGTGTATTCGCTGCTTGCGGTAACACAACAGAAGAAACAACTCTTGCTGACGAAACAACAACAGTTGCTGAAGAAACAACTCTCGAAGGCGAAACAGCTGACGAAACAACAGAAGCTGCTGCTGATGAAACAACAGAAGCTGCTGCTGATGAAACAACAGAGGCTGCTGCTGACGAAACAACAGAAGCTGCTGCTGACGAAACAACAGAAGCTGCTGCTGATGAGACAACTGAAGCTTAAGTTAAAACGAAAAGACAAAGACAGTGCACGGGAATGTATATCCCGTGCATCGTTTTTTTTCGTATATGAAATCGTTTCATATTATTGCCGTAAAATGCATAAAACTTGTATATATGCAAAAATTATGCATAAATATGAGGCAATGATGAAAAAACTGTGTGTCATTGTGCATAAATATTACATTGTATATGAAAAATCATAGGCTTATTTGCACAAAGTTTTATAAATTTGCAAAAACGCTTGCATTTTAATTTATATAGTGGTATATTTTACCACGCAATCAAAAATAAATTTAATCGGAGGAAAACACAATGAAAAAGATTATTGCAGTTCTTTTAACACTCGTTCTCGTTGCAGGTGCATTTGCAGCTTGCGGCACAAGCACTGAAGAAACAACTCTTGCAGATGAAACAACAACAGGCACAGAAAAGCTCACAGCCACAGAAGGCGTTCTCGTTATGGCTACAAACGCAGCATTCCCTCCCTATGAATATAAGGAAGGCGATGATTTTGCAGGTATTGATGTTGAAATCGCAGGCAAGATCGCTGAAAAGCTCGGTCTTACACTTGAAATCAAGGATGTTGAATTCGGCTCCATCGTTGGCGGCGTTCAGACAGGTAAGTTTGATCTCGGTATCGCAGGTATGACTGTTACAGACGAAAGACTTGAAAGCGTTAACTTCTCAACCTCATATGCAACAGGTATTCAGGTCGTTATCGTAGCTGAAGATTCCGCTATCGCTTCTCTTGATGACCTCAAGGGTGACGGCTCCATGAAGTTCGGTGTTCAGCAGGATACAACAGGTGACATCTATGCTTCCTCTTCCGTTGAAGACGGCGGCTACGGTGAAGAGAATGTTATCCGTTACAAGACAGGTGCTGACGCTGTTCAGGCTCTTAAGACAGGCAAGGTTGATGCAGTTATCATTGACAACGAGCCCGCAAAGAGCTTCGTAGCAGCAAACGAAGGCCTCAAGATTCTTGATGCTGAATGGGCAGTAGAGGATTATGCTATTGCTATCGCAAAGGAAAACACAGCTCTTCTTACGGCTGTTAACAATGCACTCGCTGAGCTTACGGCAGACGGCACAATAGCTTCCATTATTTCAAAGTATATCCCCACAGCAGAAGCTGAGGATACAACTGCAGAAGCTGCTGACGA
Source organism: uncultured Ruminococcus sp. (assembly GCA_964440255.1). Lineage (GTDB taxonomy): Bacteria > Bacillota > Clostridia > Oscillospirales > Acutalibacteraceae > RUG806. The sequence goes on from CAYTRD010000059.1 coordinate 8,166, forward strand.
AACAACAGAGGCTGCTGCAGAGGAAACAACAGAAGCTGCAGAAGAAACAACTGTTGCTGCTTAAAGTCAGATTTTACGAATCCGAGGACGGAATCAACCCCGTCCTCTTTTCTTTAGTTTATTAAGAATATACTCGTTAGTGTAAGGAGGGGTGAATTTTGGTTGCTTTATTTGAAGACCTTAAAAAAACATTTATCCTCTGTTTTATTGACGGAGACAGATGGAAATGGCTTGTTGAAGGCTTTTGTAATTCAATAGTTATTACACTTTTTGCAATTGTAATAGGTCTTGTTTTCGGTATTGTTCTTGCAGCCATCCGTTCATCATACGATAAAAACGAAGAATCTCTTAAAATGAGAGGTGGCTTAGGTTATTGGGGACTTAAGCTTCTCAATATCATCGCAAAGGTTTATATTACCGTTATAAGAGGTATACCCGTTGTCGTTCAGCTTATGATATGGTATTTCGTTATTCTCGTTGCAGAGAAAAACGATGTTGTGATTGCCATTATAGGCTTCGGCTTCAACTCGGCAGCATATGTAGCGGAGATATTCCGCGGCGGTATTATGTCCATTGATCACGGTCAGTTTGAAGCGGGCAGATCGCTGGGCTTCAACTACATACAGACTATGAGAAATATAGTCATTCCGCAGGCAATAAAATCAACTCTTCCCACTCTTCTCAATGAGGTTATCGCACTTCTCAAGGAAACCTCTGTTGCGGGCTATGTGGGAATTATGGATCTTACAAAGGCAGGCGACCTTATAAGAGGCAGAACCTTTGAAGCGTTTATGCCCCTTATTGCCGTTGCAATCATATATCTTATAACTGTTGTGGTACTTACCAATGTATTCACCGCAATCGAAAGGAGGCTTCGCCGTAGTGATCGCTAACAGAATTATTCAGGTCAAAGGACTTAAAAAGCATTATTTCGGCGGAAAGGTCAAGGCTCTTGACGGTGTGGAGCTGGAAATCGGAAAAGGAGAGGTTGTTGTTATTATCGGCCCCTCGGGAAGCGGTAAGTCAACTCTTCTTCGTTCTCTGAATCTTCTTGAGCTTCCCACGGCGGGACAGATTCTTTTCAATGATGTTGATATTACAAACAAAAAGGTGAATATCAATGTCCACCGCCAGAAAATGGGAATGGTTTTTCAGCACTTTAATCTTTTCAACAATATGAATATATTGAAAAATATGACAATAGCTCCCGTTCAACTGCTTCATAAAACTCCCGCGGAAGCAAAAGAAAAAGCGATGCAGCTTCTTCGTAAGGTAGGACTTGAAGACCGTGCCGGTGCATATCCCTCACAGCTTTCGGGCGGACAGAAGCAGAGAGTGGCAATTGTCCGTGCTCTTTGTATGGAGCCGGAGGTTATGCTCTTTGACGAGCCTACTTCAGCTCTTGACCCCGAAATGGTCGGGGAGGTTCTTGACGTTATGAAATCTCTTGCAAGAGACGGAATGACAATGGTGGTCGTAACCCACGAAATGGGCTTTGCAAAGGAAGTTGCAGACAGGGTTATATTTATGGACGAGGGAAGGATAGTCGAAACGGGTACTCCCGAGGAGATATTCTCCTGCCCCAAAAGTCCCCGACTTCAGGACTTCCTCTCCAAGGTATTATGATGCTTTGGAAAATGCTCATAAATTACCGCATTTTACGCATAAAAATAATATAAGGGTATCTGCCACGGTTGAGAAATATCAATCGTGGTATTTTTTTTTCTGACACGCTTCGGCTTTAAGGTGCTCTGTTTTCGCCCTCTTACGGTGAAATAAATATTGCGTAATTGTGTTATTTGTGTAAATTTTGAATTTATGAAAAAAAATAGTTAAAATTCTCTTGTGTTGTTTTTTTTATTGTGATATGATAATGGTGAATAAATACACATAGTTTTGAAAGCGAGGTGCAGATAATGGAAGGTCCTATTCTCGGAATATCATCTAAACAGCTTCTTGATTTTATCGAAAAGGTGCTTGGTGCTCTTAAAAAAGCATTTGCATGGCTTGGTATCCTTATTCTCCCCGAAGACGGTGAGTATGATTATCCCACAGAAGAAGCAGGGGATGATCCTGCAGTTGGTGCATAAGTAATATTTGAAAAAAGAGGTGTTTGAATATGAATATAGATTTTTCATGGTCAATCGAAGATTGGATGGATATTTTCAATCAGTTCATTGCAATTATTGAAAACTTCTTCGCAAGACTCGGTATTCAGCTTTTTGCTGATGAAGAGACAACTGAGCCTGAAGATGTAACAGAGGCATAAGCTGTAAAAAATCACATATGTGTTTTTTTATTTTTTAAGGAAAGAGGTGTAATAACATGGAAGATTTCTTAAAGGCTTTTATTGATTTCCTTACTGACCTTTTTGCAGCTCTCAGTGAGTTCCTTGGCGGTAATTCCGCTCTCGGCGATATTATGGGCAGCCTTGAAGGTGTTCTCGGTACTGAAGATACAGAAGATACTCCTGCTGAATAATCATATTTTTTAAGTTAACGAATAAGAGGTGAAAATAATGTCAAGTTTTGATTTTACAGCTCTTCTTAAGTTCCTTGGTGCTCTTTTTGATGCATTTATGAATCTTTTTGCAAAGCTCGGCTTTGATTTCGGTGCAACAGAAGACGAAGATGCAGATGCAGACGAAGGTGTAGAAGCATAAGAATTAATACTTATGTATAGAAAAACCGACAGTTTAAGACTGTCGGTTTTCTCTTTTTGGAAGGCTTTTACTTATGAATACGCTGTGACGGTACGGAGCTTGGCATATTTCCGAGCCGTTTCAGTCTCTCGTACCATTCCCGTTCTTTTCTGTTTTCCTCTTCTTCAATTAATCTGTATTTTTCAAACAGATTCCGAGCCATAGGACAGCTGCCGCCTGTTTTGTGAAAACAATGATCGAATAAGTATTGGTCTGCAGTATATTTGTCCTTGAATCTGGTTGTCATACAGGTGCCGTCAATATATCCCTCACAGCAAAGAAGCTTTCCCTCTCTTTTGACATAAAACGGGCATTGAATATTGGCTTCGCTTAAGTAGTTCATTTGTACCTCCGATAATTTAAATTTTCTTTCTGCGTGTCGAAGTCCTATTGATAGTACATATAATATGTTAGTATCTTTAAGGAAGACTCTGTTGCAGAAGCATTCTTATATAGGCTCCGTCGCACCGCTTCGACGGAAGCTTTTTTGAAAAAGTTTTTAAAACATTTGACAAATACAGAATTGTGTATTATACTTGTGTAAAAGGGAAGAAATAATACAGAAATCTGTAACCTGATTTAATATTAATACAGAATTCTGTATTTGTCAAGTGTTTTTTTGGTGTGATTCTGAGAATGTGAGGAAAGATATGGAAACCTATGAAATAATAAAACAGCTTTGTGATGAAAACGGAATAAAGCTGTCTGTGTTGGCGTCCGGTATCGGTGTCAGAAACTCTGTTTTTACGGAGCTGAAAAAAGGAAGAACTAAAAAGCTTTCCGTTTCCACGCTTGAAAAGATAGCCGCCTATTTCAAAGTCCCTTTAAGTCTTTTGACAGGCGACGATTCTGATGTCGAAGGAATACAGAATGAGCTTTTCCGAAAAAGAAAGCTCCTCTTCGACCTGTCTGCAAAGGCAAGCGAAGAGGATCTGGATAAGCTTATTAAGATAGTAGACGCACTGACAAGCGAATAAATCATAATTTAACGGGGTGTATAATGACCGAAAATATTTTTGTAAGAAAAATAACACTTCCTTTGTCTGTTCGGGCATTTACGATTCCCGATGCACAGGGAGATTACAACATTTATATAAATGCTGCCTTGTCCTCAGAGCAACAGCATAAAAGCCTTGAGCACGAAACCATGCATATTCGCAACGGCGATTTCAATAAGGATGAAAATGCTGCTTCCATAGAAATGAAAATAAAAAAACTGCTCGCAAACAAATAAATCAAAATGCAAAATGAAGGAAAGGCTTCGCCCACGGCGTCCCGCTTCGGTAAAATTAAATAACATATCTCATTTCCAAAAAAACACGCAAAAAAATTTACAGCTTGTAGGGGACGTCCCCCTACAAGCTATAAAGGCAAATGACGGCTAAACTATGATTTATCAGTAGATTATTTTTGCTACTGCTTTTCTTGTCTTGATACCCTTGCCGTCGGGGGCAATCATGGGCTTGTGGGCTTCACCGGGGAAGATTACAACGAATGTGCCGGGCGTGAGATTTGCTCTGCTGAAGGAGTCGGTGTTTTCAAAAAATGCGATATCATCGGTATCAAGCCTGTCATCTGTTACCTTGAGAATCTTTTCATCGCAGATGTCAATAAGCTCACCGCCTGTGAGTACATACTGAATGTCAATATATTTCTTGTGTGATTCAAAAAGACATTCATCAATATTCTTGTTTGTGTACTCTGAAAGATTGATGAAGATGTTTTCGCCGTCAACGGTCAGTCTTTCATTGGGTGTGGTTTCATCGATCTTCATAAGTGCTTCAAAAGCAGTCTTAAAAGAGGGATGAGCGTCGTAATACTTGTGTGCATTTTTGATTGAATCAATTATCATAATGAAAAATCCTTTCATAAAAAATTTTTAGGAGAAACTGAAATGAAAAATACATCTTGTTGTTTTACAGGTCACAGAGATATCGTGGCGGAAAAAATTCCGTCAATCAGAGAAAAACTGTATGAGTTGCTGGTGAAAGTGATTGAAAGTGGCTACACCGATTTTTATGACGGCGGAGCCATCGGCTTTGATATGCTTGCAGCCGAAACCGTTCTTGAGCTTAAAAAGAAATATCCCCATATAAAGCTTCACATTATTGTTCCCTGTGCCAATCAGTCAGCAAGGTGGAGCAGTGACAATGCGGAGCGTTATAATGCCGTATTGGAAAAGGCTGACGAGGTAAATTGCCTGTCACCTGTATATTATAACGGCTGTATGCAAAAAAGAAACCGATATATGGTGGACAATTCCTCTTTGTGTATAGCCTTTCTTGAAAATGAAAAAAGCGGCAGTGCAGGAACGGTAAGGTACGCAGAAAAGCAGGGAACAGAAATTATAAATATCGCAGATAAATCATAATTTAACGGGCAGATGTAACTTCCCGAGAGGCACAAAATAAATCTTATTATCTGTAGGGGACGACGACCTCGGCGTCCCGCTTCGGGAAAATGAAATATTATATGTCATTTCCCGTGAGGTACACAATAAATCTTATAATCTGTAGGGGACGACGACCTCGGCGTCCCGCTTCGGGAAAATAAAATATCATAAGGTATATCCCGAGAGACACACAATATATCTGATAATCTGTAGGGGACGACGACCTCGGCGTCCCGCTTCGGGAAAATAAAA
>CAYTRD010000060.1:0-13429 GCA_964440255.1 uncultured Ruminococcus sp.
CATATATCTCTTCCATCATTTTTCTTGTAACGCCGAAAACAAGGTAATCGTTATCGTTTTCCGTAAATCTGATTTCTGCAGCAAGAAGAACTTTGATTCCTGTTTCTTTGCCTTTCTTTTCAGCTCTTTCGAAATTATCGAAAAATCTGTCAATTACCTCTTCTTTTGAAAGTCCCTGATATTCAAAAATGAAGTGATTTGCAATCGTTACGGCATCATAGCCGAGCCCTTTATATATTTCAGCCATTTCTTCGGGAGGAATCTGACTGCAGGAGCTGGCAGGAGATGTATGTGCGTGAAGCTCGATTTGATATTTATATTCTTTTAAGAGTTCATTTTTTAATGCTTTTATGTCCATTTCTTTACCTGATTCCGTTTTTTCTTGAATTATAAACCTTTGAATAACAAAAATCAACATTTAATCAGTTAATTTTATCTGTTATTCTTGAATATACATCAAGTATACTCTTACCGTCTTTTCTGACGGATGATGCATTAACAACGGAATATTTTCCGTTTTGGTCTGCAAGCACCGTGGCATCGGTAGTGATACCGTCAAAGGTGTTGAAGCAATTTCTGTGCATAACACGGTTATCACTTAATATATTGATATAAATTTTTGTATCACCATAGGTCACTTTATAGCCGTCTTTTATTTCTTCAAAAACAGGTGTTTTGCTGTCATCAAGACAAAGTGCCGATACAAATTTGACTCGTCCGTAATCGTCTGTTTTTTTGTTATACGACTTGAATGTAACCTCATGAACATCCTTACCCAAAAAGCCCGTTTCCGTTCGTTCTTCCGTTGGAGTGAGCATCTTAAAGCAGGTGCTTTCTTCTGCGTGCAAAAGGAGGTTTGCTTCACCCTCTTCATATGCCCAGATATCGTCATATATAAGAATAATATCTTTTAACCAGATAAAGTGGCGAAGATGCTTTCTGAAATGTCTTCCCATAGGTCCCGAAGCATCTGCACATACATATCTGAAATCGCCTTTGTCGGTAAAATTATATAATTCTCCCTTGGGTCTTACATGGTGGTGATGGTCGTCGGGAAACTGTCCTTGTCCGTTCCATAAAACCACATTGTGTGCCTTTGATTGAACATAATAATCTCTGTAAATATCATTTCCGTATGAACAGCAGAGGGAGTCGAATATTTCGGGCTTCCCGTTTTTATAAAAGATAAAATGTGATGCATCACTATGAGCGTGATTCCAGGAATCTCCGCATTTAACGGCAAGCATTGCTGCATTTTCTTTGAATGAATCACGGAATATTGCCCAACCGATGTTTTTATAGCATACGGATAAGCTTTCCGGAGCTTCTTCGGGAAGAAGATACATTTCCTCAAAATGCATAAGCTTCAATATAACATCGGAATTATCGGAATTTTTACGGTTCTTTGCATAAAAGCGAAGTATTCCGATGTCGGGGAAGCGAGAGAGCATAAGAGGAACCGATGAAGAAAACTGCACACCGTCGGAATCACCGAAGCCGACAATATAATCATCTTCGGATGAGGGATAGAAGGTGTTTACGAAAAATTCTGCCGATTTTCTTATTATTTCTTCATCATCAAATGGGGCTTTGCCCGTGACTGCAATGTAAGCCTCAGAAAAACGAAGATACTCAAAAAGTGCATAGTTATAATATCCGACGCTTTCATAAAAAGCACCGTTATCAAGTGTTGCAGGCTTCATATTTATGGGATTGCCCTGATAAGCGAACCAGGCACGGATGCCCTCTGAAGCTTTGTCTGCAAGCTCTTTTCCGTCGGGAATACAGTCACTCATTGTTATTGCTGCAAGAGCTCCGGATGAAACACAGACGGGCCACCAGTTATGCCCCATGGTATCAAAGCAATGTATCTTTGTTTCCGGAATAAGCCAGTCATCAAACTGTGCACGAATTCCCAGAGTATAGATTCTTTCTGCTATGTATTTTCTTTCTTCCGCTGAAAAAAGCTCTGAAAAAGCTGCCCAGCCGTAGCTCATACCCGTAAGAAAATGACCTGTTATAAGCTCTCCTTTACCGATAGCACCTTTTCCGTGCCATCTTGAATAGGAGCAGTATTTCAGCATAAGCTCTTTTGCCTTTTGATAATATTTATCTTCACCCGTGTATTCATATGCAAAAGCAAGATAGGGCATATTCCCCGTAAAGGGCCTTGCTGCATCACCGTAGTTTTCGTGCCGGATTGCAAACCCCTCACCGTTTACCTGAACGCTTTCTTCATCAAGGGGGGTTAATTCAAGGGCTTTTTTTGCCTGTTCCAATGCCTTTTTTGTAAGTGCTTTACATCTCTCGTCGGTACAGCCTCTGATAAAATCAATTTTTTCTTTCGGGAAAAATATATTTTTCATAAGTCCTCTCCTTAAGCCATTGTTTCAAGCATTTTAAGCGTCACTTCATAGTCTGTTTTTTCGTCAGAAATATATTTTTTATATTCATTCAGCATATATTCGCCCATACGCTTTACTTCATCGCCGTAGCTGCCTGCAATATGAGGAGTGAGAATGCAGTTTCCGAGAGCATAAAAGGAATGTCCGTCTTCGGGAGGCTCGGGCTCAGTAACATCAAGAATCGCCGTCAGGTCTTCACGGTTTTTCAGAGCTTCCGCAAGGTCTTCTTCAACTACCTGTGCACCTCTTCCCGTGTTGAGAAATACACCGTATTTTCTCATACTTTCAAAATGGCATTTTTTAAGCATACCTTTGGTTTCGCTGTTGTTTGCAAGGTGATTTGAAACAACAAAACAGGTTGAAAAAACCTCTTCGAGGGAGCATTTTATGACACCGAGCTTTTCTGCTTTTTCGTCGCTTAAAAACGGGTCAAAGACCTTTACATTCAATTTGTAATTCTTAAGCATTTCGATAACGAGTGTTCCTATCATTCCCGCACCGATGATTCCCACATATTCACCGAAGGAACCGGGGTAACACTCCTTAAGCTGAGATGCTTTTTGAAGATTTCCTATGCTTTGATACCGTGATGTGCTGAAAAAGCCTTTGTTTGCAAGAATTATCTGTGCTACGGAGTATTCTGCAACAGGAACGGCATTTGCCGCCCACGCTGAAAATACCTTTACTCCGCTTTCTAAAAAGGGTCTTGCAAAAAACTGCACTGTTCCCGCACCGTAAAATACGCATTTCAGCGACGGGAAGATTTCTTTTACCTCTTCATTCGAAAATACGGGCATTCCCCAAGTGGAGAATACAAACTCCGTATCACTGAAAAGTGCTGTGTTATTGAGTACATCTTCTCTTGAATATACTGCATTTGTAAGTCCCGACAGCTTGAAAAGCTCTTCTCTTGCTTTTTTTGAATAAATTCTTTCGGGATTGTTTTTATCATTACATAAAAATACAGCTTTCATAATATCACTCCGCTATCAGTTTAAGGCTGTCTGCTTCCGTTTTTAGTGACTCTGTTTTGTCATCGGGCATAAATTCAAGAAGAAGCGTTTGAGTGCCGTTAAAATAAGAAAGATACTCTTTCCATAAAGCAACGGCTTCACTCAAGGGATATCTCTTATCCGCTGTCCAATTGAAAATATGGATGGTTTTTGTGAAAGATGCAAGAAGTCTTGCATATCTCTTATTTTCTTCAATTTCCGTAAACTGATTCGGCTGCCAGTACATACGAAAAGCAGGGGAGTTTACGGTTTTTATAAGCTTTATTGCCCCTTCCTTTGTATCGGTGAAGGTACCGTTATGACATTCCATACAAAGAGTAACTCCGTTGTTCTCTGCTGTTTCTGATGCCTTTTTGCACTCTTCAAGTAAGAGTTTTTCTTCAGCTTCATCATAGTCGGCTGAAGACTTATTTCCGCACCATAGCCTTAAAATATCCGTTCCGAGTATTTTTGCAGCATCAATATATTTTTGAAGCTCATCCGTGTTATTTACGCCGAGACGGAAATATGTGCCGTAGGAACAGCAGGATATACCCGTTTCTTCTTGTAGCTTTTTAATTTCTTTAAGCTTGTTTATATCCTCACAGGGGGCGTGAACATCGCTTCCCCATTCAATACAGGAAAGCCCCGCATTTTTAGCTTCAGCTATAATTTCTTCAGGGGAATGACCTCTGAAGGATATTGAAACAAGACCGAGCTTTGCCATAATATCACCTTAATATATGTTTTTGTTTTCTCTGAAAGTCCGCCACACATTTTCAAAGAAGCAGTCATCCTCGGGAATGGGACGGACATCTCTCCAGCGGACAGAAAACTCTCCGTTTTTATATGTAACTTCCTGTATCATACCGCTTTTGTCACTTGATAAAATACTGTTACCGTCAGAAATATATACAGCACTGCCTCTTGTCCGCCGTGCTTCCTCCCAGTAGTTTTCAATGCATCTCAGCACTGCCGACTGAACCGTAAGGGTATCAATGTATTTATAAGCTTCCGTAATACCGTTATTGTCGCACACTTTTATATTTTCGTATATACTGTTGAGCTTAATGTCCGTTTCCTCAATAAGAAGTCTTATTTCGGGAATATTTCTTACTGCCGCCGCAGAAGCACTCATTTTTTTTCTGCATTCGGTCATAAGCTCAGATGCAGTGTTTATATCCGATGAAATATTCTCAATAAAATTTTTGTGTCGGCATAAAACCGAATCTGCCGAAACGGCAAACCTATCGGTATCGGAGAAAGAGCCGTCCTTTTGTGATATGTACAGTGCCGCTCTTAAGGAGCCTGCCTGACCGGCATTAAGTGCAGAGCCACCGGGACGGGTGACACCGTGAGTGCCTGCACACTCACCAACGGCAAAAAGCCCCGGTATGCTTGTCTGCCACCACATATCAACTGCGATTCCGCCGTTATTGTGCTGTGCACAAAGGCTTATTTCAAGATATTCTTTTTCCAAATCAACACCCTTGGACTTGTAAAGCTCTATTGCAGGGGTGTTCATTTTTTTGAGTCGTTCGATGGGGGTACCGAAAACAGCATCGGCATTTTTTAAGTATGTATAAGCTTCCTTGGAGAGCCTTTTATAGTCGATTTTTTCAAGGGAAAACGGATTCTCGGTAAAATCAAGAAATACCCGTCTGTTATTTTTCACACATTCTTCATATACTGCAAGGTCAATTTTTGATGAGCCGTTATTTGCCTTTTTTGAATCAAAGGGCCATTGATAGCCTTTTAAGAAAACAAAGGAAAGTGCTTCATAAATATCGGAAAAATGCTCTTTAAGAAATTCGTATTCATTTCCGTCAGAGTCTATTGATACAAAACGGGGAAGTACCTGCATATATGTGCCGGAAACATTCCATTTCGGACTTATGCTTGAAAGTCCGTACTGCCATTCCGTCATATTCTGGAGTGCTGCACCCGCTTTTATTCCGAGTCCCGTGGAGCCTGTGTGTCCGTGGGGATAAACCGTGTTTTCATAAATTCCTGCGGGGCCGCCCGTAGCAAGAACTATGTTGTTACAGCGAAAAATAACATAATCACCGCCGGTTTTATCAAAGCATAAAAGTCCCGAAGCTTTGTTTTCTGTCTTTATTATTTCAACTGCAAGAAGACTGTCAAAAAGGGGAATTGATAGCTTTTCAGCCTGCTTTTCAAGGACTTCGGTCATAAATTTTGAAGTAAGAGGGCCTGCAGATGTGGCTCTCATATATGGGTCGTGGTCTGTTTTATAGCCCACATATTCACCGTAACGGTTTACGGGAAAGGGAACGCCGAGGGAGCATAAATTATTGAAGCACCTGACAGAAAGAGCTGCTTCGCATAACGCATTGTCACCGTCAACCGAGCCGCCCGAAAACAAGTCTTCCGCCATTTTTCTTACGGAATCGGGAGTATCTCCCGACAGGGAAAGCTTATAATAGGTCTGCTTGTCACTTCCCGTGTTTCTTGATGTCCCCATATTTATTCCCTCTGTGACTATGCAAACGCTTTTGTCGCAGAGCTTTTTTATTTCATTCGCGGCATTAAAGCCCGAGGCTCCCGAGCCTATAACTACGGTATCAAAAGTTAAATATTCCATAACCTGTCCTTTTTTACAGTCTTCTTATATGAAATCCGCCGTCAACATCAATGGATTGTCCCGTGACATAGGGAAGCGAACCGTTTACGAGAGAGAAAACGGCTTTTGCAACATCCTCCGGGGTGCCCCATCTTTTTATGGGAAGAAGACCGCCGTCAATAAGTGTATCATATTTTTCTTTGACTTTACTTGTCATATCCGTTGCAATTATTCCGGGACGCACTTCATTTACGGGAATCCCGTATTCGGAGAGCCTGTCTGCAAAAAGCTTTGTTATCATTGAAACCCCTGCCTTTGAAATGCAGTATTCGCCGCGGGATACAGAGCTTGTGTATGCGGAAAGCGAGGATATATTTACAATCGCACCTTTGTTTTCACCATTATTTTTTATCATTTCGTTTGCAACCGTTTGTGTAAGAAAAAGCATAGCCTTTGTGTTGATATCCATAACCCTGTCATAGCTTTCTTCCGTCATTTCAAGAAGGTCGGCACGCACTTTCGGTGCCACGCCTGCGACATTTACAAGAATATCAATTCTTCCCGAAATTTTAAGTGCCGTATCAACAAGTCTTTGCCTGTCCTCACTTTTTGAAACATCTCCCTGAACATAGTAAAAATTCTTTTCGGGGGCGTCGTCTGCAGCTTCTCTTGTTCCCATACCGATAACGGTAATTCCGTTTTGGGTAAAAAGCTTTGCCGTTGCAAGTCCTATGCCTGCGGAAACACCTGATATTATCGCAGTTTTATTCATCATTTTGTACCTCCGCACTGTTTCATATAAATCGGAGCGTAAACATCCTTGTCTCTTATTACGCAACCGGGAGTGCCTCCCTTTGTTCGCATAATTTCAGTACATTTGCTGCAGCAGATACAGATTTTATTTTTATCCATACCGCCGTTTTTAAGTATATCGCTTGCAAAATCGGGATAAGCAAAAATCGTTCTTCCGAAGCCTGCAATATCAAAGCCGCCCTGTTCAATGAAGCCTGCTGCAACAAAGGGAGCGGCAACACCGAGATAAGACATTGCAGAGGAGATAATATTCATTTCGGGAACGGCATATTTTATTTCGGAAATTCCTTTAAGCATTCTCGAAACACCCTCAAGAGGATGCTCCTTGTGGACATAGCCTCCCTTTGCAAAGGGACGGTTTACATGGGGATTGAAATAGGGATTGCCCATTGTGATATTAAGAAGTTTTACTCCGTATGAATAAAGCATTTCTGTAAGCTTTACAGGCTCTGATAAATCCATATCAATATCAGCACCGTCTCTTACACCGAAGCCGTAGGGATAGGGAAAACCGTCATAGACATTCATTCGTGAGGTAACAATAAAGTCTTTATCTGTGACCTCCATAGCACCGCGAATACTTTCTCTTAAAAGACGGGTACGGTTTTCAAAGCTTCCTCCGTATTTACCCTTTCTTTCGTATGCTGAGAGCAATTCACAGTTGAGATATCTGTGGCAGGCTTTTATATCAACTCCGTCAAAGCCTGCCTTTTCGGCAAGTGAGGAGGCATTTATGAGTGCTTCTTTAACACGGTCAATATGCTCGTCTGTTACAATTCTGTCCGATGAAATGGGGGAGTCCTTTTCAAAAATCGGGTTGTTATAAGCAATAAGGGGAGCCGGAATCCCCTCGGGCTTAGAATATCTTCCCGAGTGGGTTGCCTGCATAATTATAACAGGCTCAATGCCGTTTTTCTTTATTGCCTTTTCCTTTATTGCCTCAACCTGTTTTTTGAAAGCATCAATATTTTTTTCATCAATATAAAGCTGTCTCGGATTTGCTCTGCCCTCGTTCATAACAGCAGTGGCTTCATACCAGATAAGACCTGCCCCGCCCTCGGAAAAACGCTCATATCTGCGAAGAGTAAGCTCTCCCGGTGTGCCGTCATAATTTCCGTCACAGCCCTCCATAGCCTGACAGGCAAGTCGGTTGGGGGTAGCTTTGTTGCCGATCGTAAGCTTTTTTCCGAGCACGGAAATGTTTTCGGAATAGGGAAGCTCAGTATCGAGCTCACGGTTTTGTATATTGAATTCTTCAACGGTTGAATAGACCTTGCGAAGCATATTGTTCCTCCGAAAAATTAAATTTATAATTATTCTGAAATCAGTTTTTTTACCGTATATTCGGCAATACGAAGTCCTGCCTGAGAGGGAATAAAGCTGATGCTTGAGGGAGGAAGCCGTTTTGCGTCTTCTGTTTCGGGAATGTATTTCGGTACGGTAGGCTGCTCGGGTGAGAAAAGAACCGTCACTTTTTTAAGTCCTGCATCCCTGTATTTTTTTCTCATAACACGGCACAGGGGACAGTATTCGGTCTTGCTTATGTCGGTTATTCTGAAAAATTCTCCTGACATTTTGGCACCTGTTCCCATTGAAGCAATAAGAGGAATTTCCTTATTATCACATTTTACTGCAATTGCTGTTTTTGCGTTTGTATCATCAATTGCATCAATGCAGAAATCGTATTTTTGAGAAAAGAACAGATCAATATTTTCCATTGCTGCAAATTCTGTAATGACATTAACCTTGCAGTCGGGATTTATGTCAAGTATTCTTTCCTTTGCAACATCTGTTTTATATTTTCCCACGGTAGAGTGAAGTGCATAAAGTTGACGGTTTATGTTCGAAATTGTAATCCTATCTCCGTCAACAAGTGTGAGCGAGCCTACTCCCACACGGGCAAGTGCTTCAGCCGTATAAGAGCCGACACCCCCGAGACCGAAAATGATTATATGGCTGTTTTGCAATTTCAAGGTTGCTTCTTCTCCCAGAAGCATTGCAGTTCTTGAATATTCTTCTTTCATTTTATCTCCGCTTTATTTTTTTTCTTTAATATACAACTTTTTAACATATTATACAAGTCTTACTTGCATTTTATATGTAAAAATAGTAATATTATTATGACTATGTATGCAAAGGGGATTTTTATGAAATCAATTGTATTAAAAAGCTCATTGGCAAGAGAGATAAAGATTTACGGAAAGTATGATTCTGCTGTTCCGAAGAGCTTGTATTCCGTGAAAAAAGAAGCTCCTGACCTGTCAGGTGTTTTGTATCCGCTTCCTGCAAGAAAGAAGGATTATACCTGTTATGCAAGTGACGGAGAAATTCTTTGGCTTGGTGCAGCAAACGGACTTACAAGATATGACCCGAATGCAGAAAGCGATGTTGATAAGGTGCAGTTTTTCTCTGCCTCAAGAGATCTGCCCGATAACGATGTGAAGGCAATTTTAGTTGATGAAAATTCTGAAAACGGTATTTGGGTGCTTACGGCGACGGGGGTTACAAATATCAGACTTACTGAAATATCTCCCGAAGAAAAAGCATTAAGACTTACCGAAGAAACAGAAAAGTATGTATCGAGAAGAGGTATGTGCACACAGAGAAGTCTTACCGTGCCGAGAGAGCTCAGCTCTGTTGTGCCTTACGGTCATTCAGATAACTCGGGAAGCTTTACCTGTGCATATGCAGTAGGTGAGCTTTGTAAATATGCCGTTTACAAAAAGAAATACGGTGCAGACGATGAAAGAACCGTTGCAGCAAAGGCATCTGCAATAAGAGCAACGGAAGCCTGTCAGCTTCTTATGTATATTCCCGGTCGTGGTGACGGCTTTGTCGCAAGAACATATATGGTTCCCACTGAGCCTGTACCGGATGACGGACTTTTCTATAAAAAAACGGGAGATAAAGCAGTTTGCCTTCACACAACCGATGCTAAGAAGAAGGGTATTGCAGGCAAGGAAATTTACGCAGGTGCTCCCGTTCCCGAAAGACTTTCACATCTTTATACGGATCTCGGTTATTCCCACGACGGAATCGTGTATAAGGGAGACACAAGCTCCGATGAAATAACACATCAGTATCTTACAATGTATTTCTTCCACGAAATAATGGGAGAAGAAGATCCCGAGCTTGATGAAATCGTAAAAAATGCAGCAAAGAACACATTGAAGCATATTATAGATCACGGCTACGAATTCCACGAGACTTCAACAGGCAAGCCCACTACATGGGCAAAGTGGAGCAAGGCATATTTCAATCAGCCTCTGGGCTGGTCAGACGGCTGTCTTAATGCCGCAGAGCTTCTTATGTACCTTAAGGTCACAATGCACATTACCGGTGAAAAGGGACTTTGGGAAGAAACCTACAAAAAGCTTGTGAACGAAGAAGGCTATGCAAGGCTTACTTCTCTTCATAACGAACGCTTCTTTGTTTCTTCAATGTTTGAGGGAGTAGAGCCTGTTGAGGGACTTATGTACGGCGATAATATGCTTGCTACCTGTTCTTATTGGCTTCTTATAGCTCTTGAAGAAAATGAAGAGCTCAAGGAGCTTTATAAAAACGGCTACAGAGGCTGGAACGGAACATTCAGAAGAGAGCATAATCCGGCTTATGACATTCCCTTTATGCTTTCCTGTCCCGATGATGAAATAGATACCGAGGCACTTGCCGATTGGTTCAGAAGAGTAGGTATTACAAGACTTGTTACATCAGTAGGACTTTCATCCCGTTATGATGTACCCTGCCGTTACCGTCACGGCGGAGCAAAGGAAGCATCATGGAGACTTGCTCCCGATGAATTCCCCATTTCAAAATATGACAGAAATCCCTATGCTTATAAAGACCATGAGGGCGGAAGAGACTGCTATCAGGTAGAAAGTGCATATATTTATACATTTGCATATTGGCTGGGCAGATACTACGGACTTATTGAGGAGGAATAAAAATGGCTGACACATCAAAAATACATCTTATAGGTAATGCACATCTTGACCCCATATGGCTGTGGCGTTGGCAGGAAGGCTGCGGAGAGGTTCTGCAGACCTTCAGAAGTGCACTTGACAGACTTAATGAATATGATGATTTTGTATTTACCTGTTCATCAGCCGCTTACTATAAATGGGTAGAAGAAATTGATCCCGATATGTTCGCTGAGATCACTGAAAGAGTTAAGCAGGGAAGATGGGTACCCGTAAACGGCTGGTGGGTACAGCCCGACTGTAATATGCCCTCGGGAGAATCCTTCGCCCGTCAGGCTCTTTATTCACAGCTTTATTATTATGAGAAGTTCGGAAAGATCTGCACAACAGGTTATAATGTTGACTCTTTCGGTCACAATGCAATGCTTCCTCAGCTTCTTTTTAAGGGCGGTATGACAAGCTATGTTTTCCAGCGTCCTACGCCCAATGAAAATCCCGATATTCCCGTAACCTTTATATGGGAGAGTATGGACGGCTCAA
This sequence comes from uncultured Ruminococcus sp., assembly GCA_964440255.1. Classification (GTDB taxonomy): domain Bacteria; phylum Bacillota; class Clostridia; order Oscillospirales; family Acutalibacteraceae; genus RUG806. The sequence goes on from CAYTRD010000060.1 coordinate 11,255, forward strand.
AGGTTCTCACATTCCGTCTGCCTCACGGTTATGCAGATAACGGCAAAAAATCGCTTGACCACGCTATGGAATATACCGAGAATCTTATTAAAGAAAACGGTCACGGTATGATGCTCTTCTACGGTGTCGGTAATCACGGCGGCGGCCCCACAAAGGCTGATATAGAATATCTTAAGGAAAATATGGTGCGTGAGGGCTGGCACAGAATGAAATTCTCATCTCCCGATGAATATTTCAAGGCCCTTACAGTTCAGTTCCCCGACCTTCCCTTGTGGAAAGACGAGCTTCAGCATCACGCAAGCGGTTGCTACAGTGCAACAAGTATGGTTAAAAAGCTCAACCGTCAGGCTGAAAACTCCCTTTTTGCCTCCGAAGCCTTTGCGACGGTGGCAAATAAGGCATATAAAATGGAAGCTAAAACAGAGGATTTCAAAACTGCATGGAGAGAAGTGTGCTTCAATCAGTTCCACGATATTCTTTGCGGCTGCTCCATTATGGAAGCTTACGATGATGTAAGAGATTCCATGGGACACGCTATGAACCTTTCCGCTAAAATTTATAATGAAGCCGTTCTTCGTATCGCAAGAAAAATTGATACATGGATTGACGGTGTTGCAGACCCCGTATGCACGGAAGTCAGAAATCAATCCTGCGGAAAATTCCCCCGTCCCGTTGTTGTATTTAATCCCCATTCATTTGATATTGAAGTGCCCGTAAGAGCATATAATGCATCAAATTGCGTAAAAGACAGCGAAGGAAATGATGTTCCTTTCCAGAATGTCCGTTCCTCACGCTCCAATGACTCTCATATGGATACCTGTTTTGTGGCTAAGGTGCCCGCACTCGGCTACAGCACATATTGGCTTACATGGTGGCGAGAGGGTGATGAAGTAAATTCCGTTTCCTCGGATGTAAAAGCAGACGGTCTTACAATTGAGAATAAGTATATTAAAGCTACATTCTCCGAAAAGACAGGCTCAATAATAAGCCTTATCAATAAGGAAAACGGCTTCGATTATGCGAGTGAAGAAAAGAGCGTTGCAGTTCCCACCGTAATTGACGATCACGAAACAGATACATGGGCACATAATGTATTTACATTCCATAAAATAAAAGGCATTATGGAGCTTGAAAGTATTGAGCTTGCAGAAAAGGGCCCTGCCCGTGCAGTAGTGAGAGTAAAACACAGGCTTGGTGAATCCCATCTTTCACAGGACTTCATTTTGCCTGCAAGCAGCAAGACTCTCCGTGTAAAATGTAAGGCTATTTGGCAAGAGAAGTTTACTCTTCTTAAGATGTCATTCCCTGTAGACGGTGAAAATGCAGAAAACACTTATGAAATTCCTGCAGGCTACATCAAACGCCCCACAAACGGGGAAGAAGAGCCTACAGGACGCTGGGGTGCTATATCCTTTGATAAGGACGGAACAAGAAAGACACTCGGTATCATAAACGACAGTAAGTATTCATATGACTGTCCCGGAAATGACCTTCGTATCACACTTATAAGAAATGTTATCTTTGCAGACCATTATTCACACCGTCCCGCAGCAGATTTCAATTTTACGGATGAAGGCAAATCTACATTTGAATACGGTATCTTCCTTTGTGACGGTGCACCCGAAAAGAACGGCATAACAAATGAAGCTGCCGCCTTCAATGTTCGTCCCGTTCTCGTTCCCGAAAGTTATCATAAGGGAACCGGGCCTCAGACAAAGAGATTTATTTACTGTGACAAGGATAATGTCATTATGACAGCATTTAAGCTCGCAGAAGACGGCTCAGGTGATGTGGTTATGCGTTTCTATGAAACTGCAGGTAAAGAAACAAGAGCTGCTATCGTCTGTGATATGCTCGATTGCGGCTTCAAGGCTGATTTCGGTGCAAACGAGATCAAGACCTTCAGAGTAAATGCTGACGGAAGAGTAACAGAAGAAAACTTCCTCGAAGGCAACATCAGATCATAAATTCACAGCAAATTATGAAGTGATAATTTTTGCTTTTCAAAAAGTGATATTGCTTTGCAGTGATATTATGCTTCGCATAGTGATATTGTCCTGTGGACAGTTTATGGCGAATAGAATATCACGAAACCGATAGGTTTCATATCACTTTGTTTTAAAATATCACGCTGACGATAGTCAGCATATCACTTAACAGACAAAAAGAAAGAGA
>CAYTRD010000061.1:0-13345 GCA_964440255.1 uncultured Ruminococcus sp.
CTCATGATTGAGGGGGCAGGGGGTAATGATTTGTCGCAGACAATTTTTTATTGATCTGAAAGTATTGCAAAACCTTCTGCGGGAACTATGACGCCGCCGCCGAATCTTGCACCTCCGAAAACCGTTATCATTTCAAGCATATCGGGATTCAGCCAATAGGTAATTGCTTGCGGATTTTTATTGATAATTACCAATATTCTCTTTGTTCCCTCTTTATATCTTAAATAAGCGACACAGCCGAGAGTTGCAGAAATGGGGTAAAAATCGCCGTCTTTAAGCACTTTATAATTGCTTCGTAGTTTTGCGATATTTTTTGTAAAATCGAGAATTTCATCGTTTTCGTTGCCCCAAGGGAAGCATTTACGGTTAAACGGGTCTTTACAGCCTGTAAGTCCTGTCTCATCACCGTAATATATGCTCGGCACACCGGGGAGTGTGAAGCACATAACAAGAGCCGATTTCAGAAGCTTTATTCCTTTTTTTAACGAGTCTTCGGAAATGACTGTATTTGCCTGTTGCTCTCTGCTTTTACCCTCACAGGATATTCCCGAAAGCAGAGTGAGTATTCTTTCCGTGTCGTGAGTGCCTAAATGGTTCATCAGGCTGTGAAGTGCTTCGGGGGGATAGTGCTGTGTAACGGAAAAAACAGAATACATAAATTTTTCAGCATTTGAGGTTAGAAGAAAGCTGATTATTGCATCCCTAAACGGATAATTCATAGTGGAGTCAAGCTGATTACCGAGAAGAAATCTTCTTCTGCCTCCGTGGCTTATTTTGTTTGTTGCATCTTCCCAGACTTCACCTAAAAGGTATTTATCTTCGCCGTTTCTTTTTACGGCTGCTCTTACCTTGTCAAGAAAGCTGTCGGGGAGCTCATCGGCAACATCAAGTCTTATTCCCGATGCACCTGCCGTCAGCCAATGGTCTATAACACCGTTTTCACCTGTAATAAATTCTGTAAATGAAGTATCCTCTTCCTTTGTTTCGGGAAGCGTGTCAATGCCCCACCAGCTGTCATATTCGTCTTTAGTTTTGCCGAATTTGTACCATGAACTGTAAGGGGAGTTCGGGTCGTTATATGCACCCTTGTCTCCGTATCTGCCGTATTTGTTAAAGTAGATGCTGTCGGCACCTGTGTGACTGTAAACACCGTCTATGATGATTTTTATGCCGTATTCATTAGCTTTATTGCAAAGAGAGGTAAAATCATCCATACTGCCTAAAAGCACATCGGGCTTCATATAATCAGCAGTATCATATCTGTGATTGGAATGTGCTTCTGATATGGGATTAAGATATATGCAGTTTACACCGAGAGAAGCAATATAACCGAGCTTTGACTCAATTCCCCTGAAATCGCCCTTAAAATAATCGTTATTTCTTATAATTCCGTTTTTGTCGGGTCTGTATTCGGGAAGTCCGCCCCAATCGGTGCGTAAAACTCTGTCTGTCGGAATATTCTCTTTTTCCTCACCGGAAAAACAGAAGCGGTCGGGAAAAATCTGATATATAATACCGCCCTTTATCCAATCGGGTGTGCAAAAATCGGGAGAATACACGGTAAGCTGCCAATTTTCCTTGCTTCCGATTTCACCGAGATGTGATTCCTTTGCGGGCCCGATATCAGTTTTTCCCCAAGAATTTTCATACTGAAAATGATAAAACAGAAGCTTCGGTGTATCTATTCTGATTTCAGTCTGCCACCATTCCTCAATACCGTCTGTGTTATCCCAGATCATATTTATATATATATCCTGCATACCGTCTTCCGATAAAATAAGACGACAGGCAGTAACACCGAAGTCACGGGGCAAAACAACACGAAGCCACAGGGAATTCCCTGCAGCTACAGCGCCGTTTATTGATTTGTGCCAATGCTTTGACGGGTCAAAAGGAATTTTCACTGTACAGCTTCCTTTGTTATATTATTCAGAATAAATCTGAGGTTGAATTACTTTTTAGCGGGAACTGTGTGCCAGATGTCTCGGGCATAGTCATTGATTGAACGGTCGGCGGCAAATATACCTGCCCCGGCAACGTTATAAAGTGACATTCTGTTAAAGGTATCTTTATTCATAAAGAGCTCTTCCGCTTTTTTCTGTGCGAGTGTATAATCTGCAAAATCGGCAAGCACCATATAGGGGTCGTGGGACTTTATTGTCTGACCGATTTCGGGGAATGATTTTCCGCTTATAAGATTTGAATTGATGAAATCAAGAGTTTTATGAATACGGGGATTGTTGTGATAGAAGCTTTCGGGATTATAGCCTGCTTTTTTGAGCTCGTCAACCTCATGAGTCTTCATACCGAAGATAATAATGTTATCGTCACCTACAGCCTCGTGAATCTCAACATTTGCACCGTCGAGAGTTCCGAGAGTTACAGCACCGTTTATCATAAACTTCATATTACCTGTACCCGATGCCTCTGTGCCTGCAAGAGATATCTGTTCGCTGATATCGGCAGAGGGAATAAGAAGCTCTGCCTTTGTGACATTATAGTCTTCAACGAAAACAACCTTGAGATATTTGCTTGCAACGGGGTCGGAATTTATCATATCAGCCAGTGCCGTGATGAAGCTTATTATCTTCTTTGCCATATAATATCCGGGAGCAGCCTTTGCACCGAAAATATATGTGTGAGGGATATAATTTCCGTTGGGATTTTCCTTGATTTCAAGGTATTTGCTTAAAATATGCAGAGCGTTCATTTCCTGACGCTTATATTCGTGAAGACGCTTTACCTGAATATCAAATACTGAATCAGTATCAAGCTTTACGCCTGTTGTTTTATAAATATAGTCGGAAAATCTCTTCTTGTTGTTGAGCTTTATCTTACCGAGCTTTTCCAAAACTGCCTTATCGTCGGCAAAGGCTCTGAATTTTTCAAGTTCAGCTCCGTTTATAATAAAACCGTCGCCGATTGTATCGGTGAGAAGTGATGTCAGCTCGGGATTTGCCTGACAAAGCCAGCGTCTGTGTGCAATACCGTTTGTTACATTGGTAAACTTATCGGGAGTAAGTCTGTAATAATCATTGAAAACGGTGTCTTTTAGGATCTGTGAATGAAGTGCGGAAACACCGTTTACGCTGTGACAGGCTGCAACGCAGAGATTTGCCATCTTAACAGCACCGCCTGAAATTACGGCAGTTCTTTCAACATAATCTGCATCGTGGGTACATTCCCATACATATGCTCTGAAACGGTTGTCAATTTCTTTGATTATCTGATAAATTCTCGGAAGAAGACGCATAACAAGCTCTTCGCTCCAACATTCAAGTGCTTCAGCCATAACCGTATGGTTTGTGTAAGCAACAGTCGAAGTGACAATTCTCCAAGCGTCATCCCAGCCGTAACCGCATTCATCAAGAAGTATTCTCATAATTTCGGGAATAACAAGAGTGGGATGTGTGTCATTGATATGAATAGCCATTTTTTCGGGCATATTATCAATTGTGCCGTGGTCTCTTAAGTGTCTTCTCATTATATCCTGAATGGAAGCAGAAACAAGGAAATACTGCTGCTTAAGACGAAGGCTCTTTCCTTCGGGATGATTATCCGAGGGATAAAGCACCTTGCTTATTGTGCTTGCCATAGCATTTCTTTCAATAGCCTTGAGATGCTGTCCCTGATTGAAAAGAGACATATCAAAGCCTGTGCCTTCGCTTGACCAGAGCCTTAATACGCTGACACCTCTGCCGTCCTTACCTGCAACGAACATATCGTAAGGAACTGCCTTGATTGTGTAAGGGTCAACGATCTCAACCTGATGTCTGCCCTCATTCCAGCTGTCAACAACCTTACCTTCAAAATTGATGTAAACAGAGCTTTCTTCTCTCTTCTGAAGCCATACATCACCGCCGGGAAGCCATTCATCGGGAAGCTCCGTCTGCCAGCCCTCGATGAGCTTCTGTCTGAAGATACCGAATTCATAAAGAATTGAATATCCTCTTGCGGGATATCCCGAAGTTGCAAGACCGTCAAGATAACAGGCAGCAAGTCGTCCGAGACCGCCGTTTCCGAGACCTGCGTCGGGCTCACAGTCGTAAAGTGTTTCAAGCTTTACATCGTAGCCTTTAAGGACTTTTTCAAATGTTTTTGTTAGATTTAAGTTATAAAGATTATTCTTGAGGGAACGGCCCATCAGGAATTCCATTGAGAGATAATAAACTCTTTTTGAGCCTGCCTTATCACCTCGCTTGTTGAAGTCGGCTCTTTCCTTTGCCATAATATCAACAAGAATAAGAGCTACGGCTCTGTAGAATTGTTCGTATGTGGCATCCTTGGGGGATACACCGAAAAAATGAAGCAATTTATTTTCCAATAAAGTCTTTGCTTGTGCTTCAGAAAGTGTGTTTTTCATACAAAACCTCCAAAAAAAATTAAAAAAGGGCAAAAAAATAAATACTTTTTAGTTATTTTACACTATTTTTACGAAAAATACAATACCTAACAGAAATTCAATTATATATTTTAATAATAATTTGACTTATTGTTTTTTATATAGTATTATATTATATGCGAAAAAATATTACGGAGGTACGGGATGAAGGACTTTTTAAGACGGACCTGGGCACAGATAAATCTTGATGCCATTGAAAATAACATATTCCAGATAAGAAGTCTTTTAAGACCGGGATGTCTTCTCTGTGCCACCGTCAAGGCTGATTGCTACGGGCACGGTTATGCGTTTACGGCTTCTTCAATGTGCGAAGCCGGAGCTGACTGGTTTTCTGTTTCAAATCTCGCAGAAGCCTTGCAGCTCAGACGCTCGGGAATAACAAAGCCTGTTTTGATTCTCGGCTATACTCCTCCCGAAAATGTAAAAGAGCTTGTATATAACGATATCTCACAGGCTGTTTTTTCTTATGATTATGCCGAAGCTTTATCTTATTATGCAAAAAAAGATAATGTGACAATCAATGCACATATAAAAGTTGATACGGGTATGTCAAGAATCGGTTTCAGGTATCAGGACAGCGTTGAGGATGCAGATGTTATAGACGAAATTGCAAGGGTTTGCACTCTTGAAGGTATTAACCCTGAGGGCATTTTTACTCATTTTGCCTGTGCCGATACTGAAAACGGAGAGCTTTTTACAAGGCTTCAATACGAGCTTTTCTGCACCTGTGTTGATTCGCTGAAACAGCTCGGAATCGAATTCAGCATAAGACATTGCAGTAATTCGGCAGCAATTCTGAGTTTTCCCGAAATGAATTTTGATATGGTAAGAGCAGGTCTCATTCTTTACGGACATTATCCCTCAAAATATGTAAGAAGACCTATTAAGCTTTTGCCTGTTATGGAGCTTAAATCTGTTATTTCTATGGTAAAGTCTGTTCCCGCGGGCACTCCTTTCAGCTACGGCGGAACTGCCGTAAGTGCTTCCGACAGGGTAGTGGCAACTGTTCCCATAGGCTATGCAGACGGATATCCCAGATGTGCTTCAAATAAAATGTATATACTCGTAAACGGTAAAAAAGCACCCATTCTCGGAAATGTCTGTATGGACCAGATGATAATTGATGTTACGGGAATCGACGGAGTAAAGGCAGGAACACAGGTAACAGTATTCGGCTCGGATAACGGTGCTTATCTTGATGTGGGCGAAATAGCAGAGAAGGCAGGCACTATTAATTATGAGATACTTTGTTCGTTAAGCCGCAGAGTACCGAGAGTTTATATCAAGGATAACGAATTTTATGATACAACTGATTATATGCTTTAAGGAGAGTATGCTTTATGGTAAAAAGATATAAAATGGCATTGTCTGCACTTCTTGCGGTGCTTCTTGTTTTTGCAGTTATAACTGTAACAGGAGTTGTAGACATAAATAAAATGATAAAGGAAAAGGAAGAAAATAATATTTCCGCGGATACCCCCAAGTCCTATTCCGATGTTTTCAGCACTTATACTGAAGCCGGGCTTCCTCTTCTTAAAACAGATGTTGAAAATATTTTTTACACGATGAGCAAGACAGGGGATGTAAACTTCTTTAAGGTAGCAGACAGAAATATAGAAAAAATTGCCGATGCGGGCGTTTTTGATGTTACTGTTACTTGCAGCGGACAAAAGCTTCCCGCAACTATCCATTATATAGAAGTTGACGGCAATACAATAGGCTACGGACTTTTTACAAATGAGAATTATCCCGAGGTTTTCCTTTATGATTACGCATTTTTCAAGGTAACGAATCAGTTTGAAGGCTATGATTCAAAAAGCGATCTTCTTCTGCTCATAGATGTCGAAAAAGACCGTTTTTATGATGAAAATAAAGTTTACAGCGAAAGCTTTTATCTTTATGAATCAAAGGAAACAAAGAATTTCCTCAATGAGGATCAGCGAATCGTTGATCTTAATGCAAGACTGAGAACAGACTATAAGATGTTCACCGATTCGATTCTTCATCAGACAGATGATAAAATACTTTTCTTCTCCTCCCGTTTTTATAACGACTACGGTTACTCTGAAAATGTCGATATCTTTATAAGCGGCGGTTACGGTGAAAATGTAGATAATAACAGATATATTCTTGATGTTGCTTCCCTTAATTTCTGGAAGACTGATGACGGCGTTCTTTATTTTGCTGATAAGGAGAATGAAGAGGATACGGATGAAGCTGCAGCTTCCGCATTTTCTGTTATGCTTTATAATGACGGCGAATCAACCGAGCAGATCTCCTTTGATGGTTCTCTTAAAGAAGATTTCATTCTTTCAGGCTCCAATCTTCTCAATATAAAAACAGGCGAGATTTATAATGTGCTTACGGGCGAGACCGTAAAATTTGATTACGGTAAGTTTGAGACCTCATTTACCCCCGACCTGTTTGAAGTCAGCGAAAACGGAAAGTACTGCCTGTTAAGGGGCAAAAATAACCTTGGCAAGCCCTCACTCGGCATTATGGACACAGAAACGGGCGATATTTATACCTATACAGACAATGTTTTCGGACATATAGCTTCCATGCAGGCTCTTAATGACGGAACTGTAGTATTAAGTCTTGCAGCAAGTGAAAATGCGTCATCTTATTATCAGCTTGTAGCTGAGGTGGGCGGTGCTGCTCTCACAGGTGAAAGCGTAGGATAAGTATATCAATTCGAAATAAGCTTACAGCTAAGATACAACAAAATAAGGCACAGGTTACTGAAAAGTAGCCTGTGCTTTTTGCATATCACTCATTTATGAAGTGATTCATTAATTCTGTTCCGCTTTCATAGAAAACGCCTGTAGCTTTAGCGGTGTTCTCGTTTACATTGTCTACGCCTTCGGTTTCCTTGTTCTTATGATAAATCATAAAGGGAACGGGATCTCTTGCATGTGTGTTTGTTTTTATGGGGGTTGGATGGTCGGGAAGAATCATAACCTTATAGTCATCATACTTTTCGAGAGCTTCAATAAGAACGGGGAGCACTATTTCATCGATGATTTCTATTGAACGCACCTTATTTTCGGGTTCGTTTCTGTGACCGCATTCATCGGGTGCTTCAAAGTGGAGATAAACGAAATCTGCACCGTTTTCCCATTCCTTTACGGCACATTCTGCCTTGCCCTTAAAGTTAGTATCAATATAGCCTGTTGCACCTTCAACTTCCGGAGTATTCATACCGGCACATATACCGATGCCCTTAAGAAGGTCAACCGCAGAAATAATACTGCCCTTAAGACCGAATTTTTCGTAGAAATTATCAAGCCGGGGTTTTGTGCCTTCACCCCAGAGCCATATGGAGTTTGCAGGACGAAGACCCTTCTGAACTCTTTCCTTGTTAAGAGGATGCTCGGAAAGTAACTTGTAGCTTTCTTTCATCATTTTTATGAGGTCTTTTGCATTTTCACTGTCGGAAAGATAGCTGCCTATTACTCTTCCCGAAATATCGTGAGGGGGAGTCATATTTCCGAGGGCTGTTGTTCCGTCGTGCCAGGTAAGACAATGACGGTATGCAACACCCGGATAGAATGTGAAAATATCGTTTCCGAAATGCTCCTGCACAGCTTTAATAAGTACGGCTGCATCAGCGGTTGATATGTCACCGGCAGAGTAGTCTACCATAGTTTTATCTTCATAGTTTTCTTCGTCGGATAAAGTAACAAGATTGCATCTTAAGGTAACATCCGTATCAAGAAGCTTAACACCTATGCTTACAGCCTCAAGGGGACTTCTGCCTGTATAGCTTATTGTAGGGTCGTAGCCTAAAACACTTAAGTTTGCAACATCAGAACCGGGCTTTAAGGTGTCGGCAACAGTCTTTACAAGACCGACTTCACCCTTTTTACCCATTTTGTCAAATAACGGCTTATTTGCTACCTCCATAGGAGTTTTTCCGCCGAGTGCATCTACGGGATAATCAGCCATCCCGTCATATAATACTACACAATATTTCATATTAAAATCTCCCTTCAGATCATAATTTAACGGTCTATGGCCGTTAAATTATGATAGTGATATTCATAGCTACGCTATGAGTGATATTGCCCTACGGGCAGTGATATTGATGCTTCGCATCAGTGATATATTTGCCTTACGGCAAATGTTTCGGGACCTGCGGTCGGCATCATATAGTGCTTCGCACGCTCCTTTACATAGAGCGAAGCGGAACAAGACGCGTCAGCGTCTTCCATAATTCCTAATTCCTGATTCCGAATTCATAATTATCATAATTTAACGGCTTGTGCCGTTAAATTATGATTTACCATCCGCTGATATTTGCCTTTTCCATTCCGCCTATGATTTTTTCTTTTATGGCGGGGTAATCCTTTTCAAGACTTTTCAAAAGCTCCTTCATATTGTTTCGATTGCTTGTTTTGTCCATAGGACAAGGGCTTTCAACCGTTGGCAGATTCATTTTTTTTGATGCAGATAAAACCTCTTTTTCCGTTGCAAATATCATAGGTCTTATCATTGTAAGGTCTTTTCTCGAAAGATAAGTAACGGGACGGAAGCTTTCAATTGTGCCTCCTGACAAAAGATTCATCATAAAGGTTTCTGCCGCATCGTCCATATGATGTCCCAATGCTAATTTCGTGCATCCCGATTCCTTTGTCATATCGTGAAGAATACCTCTTCTCATTCTTGCACACAGGGAACAGGGATTTTTTTCTTTTCTTGTTTCAAAAATAATATGATAAAGTTCTGTCTCTCTTATTATATGCTCGACTCCGAGCTTTTCACAAAGCTTTGTAATTTCCGAAAAGTCAGTTTTTTCTCCGAAAAATCTCATATCGGCTGTAATTGCCTTTACTTCATATTTTACGGGATAAAATCTTCTCATTTCCGAAAGTGCATATAAAAGAGCAAGAGAGTCTTTTCCGCCCGAAACACCCACGGCAACTATGTCGCCCTCTTCTATCATATTATATTTTTCCATTGCCGCACGCATACGGCTCATGAGCATCTGCATACAAATCAACCGAATCTCATTTTCTTAAGGTCACGGTAGTTGATAAGCTCAATTCCCTGTGACTTTATGAATTCGAGTGTCTTGGGGTCGGAGAAGAGCTTATATTCCCAGTTTCTTCTCTGCCATGAACCGCAGATTCCCTTGATTTCTTCTGTTTCGATGACGGGATGAATATAAGTTTCTATGATACCGTCGGGGAATGCACGATATTTCTCAAAGATGTATTCTCTGAAGTTTTCGTAGCTGTCCTTCTGGGGGCCGTTCCAGTCACCGGGCATAAGATAGTCAAGTATTGCAACGCCTGCCGCATTTGCACCCTGAACCATAGGCTCAATAAGTGCAGTTACGGCTTCTTTGGGAACATTTATATCAAGCATTTGGTTGCCGAACTGCTCGTCTGTGAATTTTGAGGGGAAACGGAAGGGCATACCGCCGTGTTTTGCACATTCTTCAATTGTAAGAGAAAGAAGCTCGAATCTTCCTGTTGCAACACCGTAAAGTGAGCCCATATGATTATCAAAATGTGAGGGAGTAAAGCCGTACTGTGCGAGACGGTTATACTGTGCATTGATTTCTTTTCTGACATCCTCGAGGTCTGCGTGCTGTTCAAACTGATCGGATTCGTGCCACATAAAGCCCTCTTCATCCCGAAGACTGGGTACATTTTCGGCAACGGGGGTCCAACGGTAGTTGCCCCATTCCGATGTGGTTGTAAGGTGAAGACCTACTGCATATTCGGGATGCTTTGCCGCCCATACTGCAGCTTCCTTTGCCCACGGACAGGGAGCCATAATGGTAGCGGACGTAATTCCGCCCTTTTCAAAGAGGTCCATAACTGCAAGGTTACCGCTTCGGCACATACCGAAGTCATCTGCATTGATAATTAAGTATCTTGACATAATCACTCTTCCTTTACTATATAATCTAATATTTTATACATTATATCAACATCAACAATTGCATCGAAGAAAACGCCCTCGGGACGGTATTCTTCTTTAAGTATTCTTGATGTTTTTCTGATTTCTCCGGCAAGGGAGCCAACACTAAAGGGAACGAGAAGCAGAACTCTCTTTTTTGTTTTCGGCATATTTTCGGATATACACTCTAAAAGCGAATCTATTCCAACGCCTTTGAGTGCTGATATCTTTACCGTGTTTTTTGTTACGGGAAGAAGATAGGAATCTGCAATATCACACTTGTTATAAACCGTTATCATCGGTTTTTCTTCTCCGCCGAGTTCTTTTAAGATTTCCTTGGTCACTTCAAGCTGTGTTTCACATTCGCTGTCGGAGGCATCGCAGAGTATAATGAGAATATCTGCGTTTGTGGCTTCCTCAAGGGTGGATTTGAAGGCTTCAACAAGAAAGTGGGGAAGTCTGGAAATAAAGCCAACGGTATCAATGAGCATAATTTCGCTTCCGTCGGGAAGACGTATCGCACGGGCTGTAGGGTCAAGAGTTGCGAAAAGCTTGTTTTCTGCAAGCACATTTGCATCTGTAAGCGTATTGAGAAGTGTGGATTTTCCCGCATTTGTATAGCCTACAATTGCGGCAGTCACGACACCGTCTTTTTTTCTTCTCTCCCTGTAACGCTCTCTTCTTTTTGAAAGCTCTGTCAGTTGTTCTTCAAGAGTGTGGATTCTTCTGCGTATATGACGCTTGTCACTTTCAAGCTTCGTTTCACCTGGGCCTCTTGTGCCTATACCGCCGCCGAGTCTTGAAAGTGCCGTACCCTGTCCCTGAAGACGGGGGAGAGAATATTTGAGCTGGGCGAGCTCGACCTGTAACTTACCCTCACCGCTTCGGGCATTTTTTGCAAATATATCAAGTATCAGAACCGTTCTGTCAATAACTCTTGTTTTTAAGACTTTTTCGAGAACCCGTCCCTGTGTAGGGGAAAGCTCGCCGTCGCAAATAACCACATCAATATCTGCATTTTCGCATATTTCCTTTGCTTCTTCGAGTTTACCTGTGCCGATATAGGTTACGCTGTCGGGCTTGGGTCTTTTCTGTATTATTATAGCTTCGGTTTGTCCGCCTGCAGTTTTTACAAGCTCGGAAAGCTCATTTACGGATACCTCTGCATCAAACTCTCCCGTATCAACTGATATCAACAGTACCTTTTCCGTGTCTTGGGTGTTTTCGTAAAATTCTATGTTACTTCACCTCTTAAAAAATTATTCTATCATAACTTAACTTAATTGTAAAGAAAAAAGCCTTTTATAGATATATAAGAATTTTTCAGGTTTTTCAAATAAATTTTTAATCAAAAAAAATATAAAAACATAAAAAAACTATTGACAAATATATATTATAATGGTAATATTTCTAATGGTTAGCGGGTGCTAATTGCATTGGAATTATTTGCTTGATTGCTTGTTTTGTTTAGGAGAAGATAAATGAATTTGCGTGTAGCCGAAGAGGGCAAGGAATATATAATAAAAAGTATCGTCACTGAAGATGAAGAGCTTGATGCGTTTTTGTTTTCTCTCGGATGCTACAGCGGTGAACCAATAACCGTTATATCACATCTTAAAGGCGGATGTGTTGTATCTATAAAAGACGGAAGATATACCATTGATAACGAGCTTGCAGAAGCAATAGTTATCGGATAAAAATTAAGAAGCAGTCTTTTGAGTGCTTTTTTTTTGAAATATAGTTAGCATAGTCTAACTCATTAAATCGTGCAAAATTTTATTTAATATATTTAAGGAGAAATAAGAAATGAGAATTGCATTAACCGGTAATCCCAACAGCGGTAAAACCACAATGTATAATGCTCTTACGGGCCGCAATGAAAAAGTCGGCAACTGGGCAGGTGTTACTGTTGAAAAGAAAGAACATACCATCAAGAAAAATTATTACAACGGCAGTGAAGAGCTTATTGCCGTTGACCTTCCCGGTGCATATTCAATGTCACCTTTTACATCGGAAGAAAGCATAACAAGCTCTTATGTAAAGAATGAAAACCCCGATGTTATCATCAATATCGTGGATGCAACTAATTTAAGCCGCAGTCTTTTCTTTACAACACAGCTTCTTGAACTTGGTATTCCCGTTGTTGTTGCACTTAATAAGGCTGATATCAACAAGAAAAAAGAAACAAAGATCGATACAGAAAAGCTTTCCGAAAAGCTCGGCTGTCCCGTAGTTGATACTGTTTCTACATCTGCTGACGGTTTAGGTGAGGTCGTTAAGGCTGCTGTTGAGCAAAAGGGTAAAGTGCAGACTGCTCCTTATGTTCAGGGTGATATCGACCTTACAGACAAAAAGGTAGTTGAAGAGGCAGACAGAAAGCGTTTCAACTTTGTAAATTCAATTGTGAAAGATGTTGAAAAACGTAAGGTTCTTACAAATGTAAAGAATTCTCAGGATAAGATAGATGCTGTTCTCACAAATAAGTGGCTCGGTATTCCGATTTTTGCCGTTGTTATGTTTCTTGTTTTTCAGATATCTCAGGCATGGGTAGGGCCTTGGATTGCTGAGGGTATTGAAATTGGTGAAGTTGCAATTCCCGGACTTGTTACTCTTATTGATATGTTTAAGGAATGGGTAGCAGGTGCTCTCGACGGTGCAAATGAATTCCTTGTGGCTCTTTTAACGGAGGGTATCATCGGCGGTGTAAGTGCTGTTGTAGGTTTCTTGCCCCTTGTTATGGTAATGTATTTCCTTATTGCTCTTCTTGAAGATTGCGGTTATATGGCTCGTGTTTCCGTTGTTCTTGACCCCATCTTCAAAAAGGTTGGTCTTTCCGGTAAATCTGTTATTCCTTTCGTAATCGGTACAGGCTGTGCGATTCCCGGTGTTATGGCTTGCCGTACTATCCGTAACGAAAGAGAAAGAAGAGCTACAGCAATGCTCACACCCTTTATGCCCTGCGGTGCGAAGCTTCCCGTAATTGCACTCTTTGCAGGTGCATTCTTCGAAGATGCTTCATGGGTTGGTACACTG
>CAYTRD010000062.1:0-13246 GCA_964440255.1 uncultured Ruminococcus sp.
ATGACGGGGATGAGAATGTGACACATATCTGTTGGGACAGTGAAACAACAGTCGAGACGGTTGTTCTTCTTAGAAAACAATAAATTTGAGGTTTTAATTCAATGAATAATTTATTTTCACAGTTTTTAAGCAAAAGTATAACTACATTAATCGGAGGGCTTTTTCTTCCGACTGCAATTAAAAGCGGATACAAGGGAAGTGTTATAAAAACTCCGTCGGATTTCAAGCCTGTGCTTCGTTTTGCTGTATGCTCTGATATTCATCTGAACGGTGAAGAAGAGCAGACAGCTGCATTAAGATTCGGTCAGTTGTTTGATGATATGTATTCATATGCCGAAAAATCTGATATATATAAGAAGCTTGATGCTGTTGTTGTGGCAGGAGATTTTTCAGGCGGCGGTGCAGAAAAGCAATATAAAATGTATAATAAAATCACTAAAGAAAAAATGAAGCCTGAAACAAAGCTTCTTACAGTTATCGGCAATCACGAATTTATAGATTACCGTGATGCGGATGCTACCGTCGGATATACAGTTTATAAAAAACATATCAATGAAGCACTTGATACGGATATAGTTATAAACGGCTATCATTTTATCGGTGTTGCCTATGATGATAACGGTAAAACCTTTAAGACGAAGCTCACATGGCTTAAGGACAGGCTTGATAATGCTGTGAAGGAGAATCCAGAAAGACCTATTTTTGTTTATCAGCATCCGCATCCTTTTCTTACTGTTTACGGCAGTGTTAACTGGGGAGATACAGATCTTCGCAAGATATTGAGCAAATATCCGCAGGTCGTTGATTTCTCGGGGCACTCTCATTATTGTCCTGCTGATCCCCGTTCTGTCTGGCAGGGGGCATTTACTGCTGTCGGTTGCGGGTCTCTTTCAGCTTTTATGGGCAATCTGAATTATATTGATGGGGATAAGGATGCTCCGGGGAATTCGGGAGGCTTTTGGGTTGTAGAATCTGATGAAAAAGGCAATATCCGAATGAGACTTTATGACATTGAAAACAGAAGATTTTTTGATGATATTGAGTATTATTTCACAGATCTATCTGACAAAGCAAAAAGAACTTATACATGGCATAAACAGAAATCTTTTGATACATCGCCGTTATTTCCTGAAAATTCAGAAATCGGTTTTACAAAGAATGAGGATGATGATATAATTCTTTTATTTCCTGAAGCAGAAGGGTATTATGAGGCAGAAAATTACAAGATCTCTATAAAATCTAAAGATAAAAAAACAGTATATGCTAAAACAGTTATTTCCGATTATGTGCGTGCTACAGACAATGTTATGACTGTAAATGCAGGTAAGCTTTCAGCGGGAGAGTATTCAGTAAGTGTCGCAGCATACAGTCCGTATGCAAAAAAGGGAAGTATTCTTAAAGAAAAAATCTCAGTATATTAAAAAATTAAGTACGACTGAACGGTAATTTCGGTCGTACTTAATTTTTTATGAATTCATTATTTAATAACTATGTTTTCAAGAGTAATTATTGGCCCGAATGCGAGAGTTTTGTGTAAAATTTGCTTGATGCCGTCATCTCCGACTCTGATTTCTGTTCCGCCTGAGAAATTGTATCTGTAGCCTGAGCCCATTCCGACTTTAAGACAGTAGGTAAGCCTTATGCCTTCATATTCAATGGAGAAATTGTTGAGATGCTCGTGACCGCAGAAAACGAATTTAGCAGTTTCGCTTTCTTTCATTGCTGTAAAGAGACCGTCAAGAGCAGGTGTACCGTCGGAGGTGCTGTCATAGCATATGCTTTCGTGGTATTCACCGTATGCATTGAAGCCTTCTCTCCAGCTGTTGGTTTCACTGTTCCATGCAGCATCATATGCATACTGATATTCACCGAGAGGAATGTGTGTTATGATGGATATTTCAGCAGAATTATCCGTGAGAGTGTTTGTTCCTGCAGCAACCCATTTAAACCATTCTATCTGCTTCTGACGATTTTGTGCTCTGCAATCCATAATCACAAGAGCTTCAACAATATCAAGAGAACCGTCATCATTTTCTTCTGCAATATTTATCACATAGTTTCCTACACCCATTTCAGGATCACCCTTGCTCATAACACAGTTGGGTGCACTCATCATAATATCAGCGAGAAAATTCTTATCGCAGTTACCTTCGTCATCGTGATTACCGAACATAGGAGCCCAAGGGATACCGAAGCTTTCAAAAAGATCTGTAATGCGTCTGATTGAATAATAGGTTGAATCTGTGCAGACTATATCACCTGAAACGGTAATCAGGTCAGGGTTAATATTCGCCACAAGAGTTTTGATTTTTGCTTCAACATCAAAAGCGGTAAAGGCTCTGTAATCATAGTCAGAAAAATGTGTATCTGTAATGTTAAGAATTACAAAGTCTTTGCCTTTTTCCTTTTTTAGAACAACAGTATCTTCAAGCTTGTATTCCTTTGAGGCATCCCAGTTATAGGAGCTGATTTCACCTTTATATTCAGTTGAAAGAATATCATTTTTATTTGCGAGGGAGTCAATTGCTGCTTTCAGACCGGTTGATTTTTCATAATCGTCACTGCCTGCCATTCCAAAAAACAGTGAAAGTGTAGTAAGTAAACTCATAATAATTGCCGTGATTTTTTCCATAAAATCTGCTCCTTATTGATTTTGTAAAGTCAAGCTGTCTCTGTATTCGCTCGGTGTAACACCGACATATTTTTTGAACGAACACGAAAAAGAATTAAATTTCTGAAAACCGCATACGGTTGCTATTTCTTTTATCTGCAGAGGAGAAAATTCAAGAAGTGTTTTAGCTTTTGAAAGTCGCATTTTTGTTATATATACCTTAGGTGTCTCACCGAAGGTATTTCTGAAGCAAAGAGAAAAATAATTCAGCGACAGACCGCAGATTTCTGCCAGCTCCTCAATAGTAATATTTTTTGCAAAGTTCTCATTTATATAGTCGGCGGCAAGTCTTACGCCCTTCTGATATTTTGCTTTTGTTTTTCTTTCGTCAGAGGTGTTTTCTGATGCGAGATCGATTATTTCAGCACATATGATTTTTGTAAGAGGCACTGTTTTGTTCTGAATATCAGCATTTTCATTTTTCTGACATTCGGTTTTGAACATATCTATCAGTGCCATAAGGTTATCAGAGCAGGGGATAATACTGTTAAAAACATAATCTCTCAGTCCTTTTGATTCCAGTATCGAATCAAAAAAGCATTCATTTATACAAATTGATGTGTAGCTTACATTATTTATGGGATATTTTGTTCCGTGTTTTCTGCCCTTGTGTACGGGATATATACTTCCTACCTCACCGAAATACACTGCTTCATCGTTTGTAAGATACGGAAGCGGAGTATGAGGAATTATAAATTCGTAATCGCTGTGCGAATGTTCACATGAACGCATTGAAATTTTTTCATTAGCAGAGAAACAAGCGATTGCAAGATTTTCAGATATGTAAAATGTAAATCTCGGATTAGATATATTTCTTTCAAAACTCAATGCCTCGACAAGATCAAGAACCACGGAATCGGTTTGAAAATTTTTGTTGTGCTCCATAATAATCACCTCGGACTTCAGCAATTACAATTATGTTATCACAAAAGAATTTTAAAATCAATTACCATATTAATTAAATGAAAAACTAATTTACTGTATAAAATGATAGAAAAACCACAGAACAGTATTATTGCTCTGTGGTCTGATAATCTAATTAAAATCAGAAGTTTCTTTAAGTGCTGAGAGAATTAACGGTTTGTTTTCTTTATATATTTTGTCAATTTGTGAGATAGGTAACGGATTTGTGCCCAGACCGGTTTCAATTGTGTATCCCGGTCGGTTAAAATCCTGAATAAACCAATCTTTGTAGCCTGCATATGAAGAATCCGGAGGTGTTATCAGCAGGGGATAACCGGATGCTTCGCTCAGTATTATGCCGATTCTTTCACTTTCGGGAGGAAGATAATCGAGATATTTCCAATATATGATACTACCCTGTGAATGGTATGCAAGAATCATTTTGAAGTCATTGGAAAGTGTGTAATCGTAAACACTTTTTGCTTCCGGCTCTGTTAAAGGTGCATTTCCTACGAATTCAATTGGTGAAGGCTTGTTAAAGCCTTGTCCGAATTTAATTTCACGTGCTCTTTCCCAATTTGCAGGATATTGCAGATTCAGGTCTACTCCGTTTATATTGGCTTTCCATCCGTCGGGGAACGGAATATCGGGATAATCTGAAGCAATGCTTACAGCCTTGTCATAATAGCTTCCCTCCTGAAGTGCCTTAGTCACAAGGTCAATTGCATCGGGGTTTACAAGCGGCATAAGATGTAATGTTGTATTATCGAACAGTTCTTTTGCGTTTTCTCCGTTAAAAAGCCGTCTTTTTGAAACGGCATTAAGATATTCTTCAAGAAATTTAAGAACAACCGGAACATTAAGCCATTCATTTGAATGAAAGCCTGCGTTTACAAATAATTGATTTTTTCCGTTTCCGGCTTTTATAGTCCATAAATCCTTTCCCATTACGCTCTTACCTTCAGATGTTAAACGGATAAACGGATATCTTGCGACAAGACCTCTGCATAACAGCTTTACGAGATAATATGAGTAAGATATATCCGTGGGAACAAGAGGAAATATGAACGGTACTGTGATTTTATCCCCGGGGAAAATTCTGTCAGGATCAATATCCGGATTTGCAGTGATTACTGAATCAAGCGAAGCACCTGAAAGTGCGGCAATAGACCACAGAGTTTCTCCTTTGGATACTGTTTTTATATAATAGCCGGTTATGTATTTTTCAAGTGCATTGAATGTTTTTTCACCTGCAATTCCGTCGGGGACAAGATTGAAAGCATTTTGAAATCTTATGACAGCAGATTCAGTAATATTGCCAAAAATACCGTCCGGTTCTCCTGAAAGAAAACCTGCTCTTGAAAGAGCCAATTGCAGAAGCTCAACAATAGATCCGGTGCTGCCTTTTCTTAATGTATACATAAATTCATCCTTTCAAAAAAATAAAGGATATACTTAAAAAACAGTACATCCTTTTATAATTACAGATTAAAAAGCTCAGTTGAAAGATATCTTTCTCCCGAATCGGGCAGAAAAACCACTATTCTGATATTTTTGTTGTTGTTTTTCAGAGCAATAACCTTTGCCGCATGAAGTGCTGCTCCGGAAGAAATTCCGACAAGAAGTCCGTCGGTGCGTGCTGCCTCTCGTGACGCTGTGAAGGCTTCTTCTTCACTTACGGTAATTATTTCATCAATTATGGCTCTGTTGATTATTGAGGGAATAAAGCCTGCACCTATTCCCATAATTCCGTGTGTTCCTTTTTCTCCGCCTGATAAAACAGGTGAATTTTTTGGTTCAACAGCGATTATTTTTATATCCTTATTGAAGGCCTTCAAAACCTCACCGACGCCGGTAATTGTTCCTCCTGTTCCAACACCGGCTATAAAATAATCAATTTTGCCGTATGTATCGCGAAGTATTTCGGGACCGGTTGTTTTTCTGTGTATATCCGCATTTGCTTTATTAGAAAACTGATCGGGTATATAAGCGTTGCCGATTTCTCTTTTCAGCTCATTTGCCTTTTCTATTGCACCGTTCATACCTTTATCGGCAGGCGTGAGAATTACCTCAGCACCGAGAGCTTTTAACAGCATAACTCTTTCACGGCTCATATTTTCAGGCATTGTAAGAATCATTTTATATCCTTTGATTGCTGCTGCAAATGAAAGACCTACACCTGTATTTCCGCTTGTCGGCTCAATTATGACTGTGCCGTTAGTAATTTCACCTGTCTTTTCTGCGGCTTCAAGCATTGCAACTGCGACTCTGTCCTTTGCACTTCCTAATGGATTGAAGTATTCAAGTTTTGCAATTATTTCAGCTTCGATTCCGTGAAGCTTACTAAAGCCTGATGTTTTAAGCATAGGAGTGTTTCCCGTAAGCTCCGTAAGGTTTTCGGCAATTCTTCCGTTTTTATCAATACCTATTCCTAAATTGAATTTTTTATACATATACTTTCACCATTTTTACAGCTTGAAATCTTCAGAAGAAAACTTCATAAATTCAACTGATCTGTTCTCGGGGGTTCGCTTAAGCGGATCATATTTGAATTTTCGGCAGCTGAAATCCTTGTTTAATACACCCATCTTAGAACAAAGTATCATTTTTCCGTCTGCTGAAAGCTTGCCGTTTTTACAGTATTCACATCTGGGTTCTTGATTTCCTATAATTTTTCTGGACATAAAATTCACTCTTTCAGATTTTATGTGAATATATTAACATATTTTTATCAGATGAGCAAGTTCTATTATTGTAAAAAAGAAACTATTAATGTCGCAAATTCCTGTTTCTGTGTAGGTTTTTTGTTGAAACGAGAAAAACGGCACAAAGTAACAGCAATGAAAATGTTCCTATATATGATTTTCCGTAGTAAGCAGTTACATTTTCACCTGCAAAAACCGATTGAACCGTCGGAAAAAATATTGACAGCAGAAACTCTGTCAATGAGCAAATTATTGATTGAAACAGCTTTACGGACAGGTATATGTGGGGCTTTATGCCAATTTTTACTATATCGGAAAGATTCTGAAGAAATATGCAGATTCCGCCGAAATTAAGACATAATGCTGTGATATATATCGGATAATTTTCAGAAGCAAATATTATTCCCGAAGTAGCCTCTCCGAATAGTTTTATCAGTATGCTTAAATTTTTTTGCGGAATAAACGCTGATACTGCAGAACACAGAGCAGAAAAGAAAATTATATTAAAGCAAATTGACAAAATTGCTTCTGACGAGGCTTTAACTGATTTAATAAATGCGGTTGATACGTTCTTTTGTATAACAACAGAGGTTTCGTTTTCATAGTTTTTGCGATAAAGATTATAAAGAAAAGCTGTAATTATATTTACCGATATCGAAATAATATAAAGACGCAGTCCGGTGGCAAAGGAATTATAAAGCACCGAACCCGTAATATTTACAGTAAATGATATTCCGGCATTGGTAAAAAATAATGCTATTCTTTTTGCCTGTTCTTCAGATATTTTCTTTTCGGAATACAATTTTACTGCACTTTTAACTGCAGTGTTATATCCTGCACAAAGACTGATAATAATTGCTTCTGAACAGTTTTCGCCAAGTCCGAAAGCAGGTTCTGTAATTTTTCGGAGAAATTTTTTCACAGCCGTGGGGAATCCCGTTTCCAATATAAAATATGCAAGACAAAGCATGGGGAAAACACACGGAACAATAATATTTAAGCAGTTATTTACGGATATTATTGCCGATTCTTTGATCGTTGATGAATATCTTATAAATAACAAAACGCAAAAAATTGATATTATGAACTGTAAATAATTAATTGCTGTTCTGTAGTTGGTGATAAAAGTTTTCATAGTAGATTCTATGTGCTTAAGTACTATAAAATTACTTTAATGCATAAAATTTCTTAAGAAATCCACGGAGATGATATTATGCAAAATAAGTTATCTGATGTACTGAAAAAAGGTATGAGAAAATTTATGAGAGAAACACAGATCGACACAGATAATACATTTTTATTAGAAGTTAATTCAGACGGTAATGTAACGATAAAAGGAATAACGGACATTAACAGCTTCGATGAAGAGGTAATTATTGTTTCATCAGATAAATTTATTACGGAAATAAAAGGAATCGGTCTGTTTATGAAAAGCTTTTCGGAAACAGAAATTATAGTTTACGGAACTGCAAACACAATAAATTTTATAAAAAAGTGAGTGAGAATTATGCTTTTTGAAAAGCTTCACGATATGATTTTCGGTAAGATAAGCTTTAGTGCAACTGAAGGCTTTAGTGATATTTTTATTTCTGATTGCAGAAAAAACGGACTTTTGCTTTATAATGTGATAAGGACTGAGGACGGTATAAAAGCAGAAGTCAGTCATTCGGATGTTGGAGAATTGATGAAAACAGCGTCAAAGAGCGGAACAAGAATTATAATACAAAAGAGAGAAGGCATTCCCGATCTGATTATACGTTATCGGCACAGATACGGAATTCCGATCGGACTATTTGTTTTTGTTATCATTCTTGCAGTTTTAACATCAATGATATGGAGTGTTGATATTGAGGGGGCAGACAAAATTGCATATGAGGAGATAGAAGCTGTGCTTGAAGAGAGCGGTGTCAGAAAAGGTATTTTTTCATCTACGGTAAATTGTAAGGATATTGAATTTTCTTTATATAAAAGATTTGATAAGCTATCGTGGGTATCCGTTACCATAATCGGCTCGCGTGCTTTTGTTGAGGTGCGGGAAAGAGCAACAGAAGAACAATCAAAGGAAGAAATATACAGTAATATAGTAGCCGCTAAAGACGGAGAGGTTGTGAAAGCAGAGATATTTTGCGGAGAAGGTGAGATCTATCCCGGTACTGCTGTCGTGAAAGGTGATCTTCTTGTTTCAGGTGTAAAGACTTACCGAGACGGTGCGGTCGAATTTGTTGACAGTGAAGCACGAATATCTGCAAGGACTACGAATCATATTTTCAGCTCAACTCCAACTGAGATATCTGTTTATAAAAAAAGTGAATGTAAAGATAATTACTTTCTCTATTTTTTCGGCCTGGGGCTTCCTCTTGGAATATATGTAAAGGGGGATGACTTTACAGAAAACAGATATTTTATTAAAAATTCAGATGTTGTATTTCCCGTCGGTCTTATAAGAGAGCAAAGATATACATATTCATCGGTGGATTTGACCCTGACAGAGAATCAGGCTCTGCTCATTGCTTTTTATGATTTTGCATTGTCTGCATTAAAGCTTTATGAAAAATGTGAAATACTCGAAAAAAATCTTTCATTAACTGTTAACTCAGGTGTAGGAATAAACGGAAACTTCCTTTGTGTTGAGGATATTGCATTGAAAAAAAGTTTTACCGTAGAAACTGAAGAATAAAGCTTCAAGCAACTACGGTAATTAGCAAATATTTGTTATTTTGTGAAACAATCGTCAATCAATTTTTGTTTTAAATTCCAGAGCTTTTGTGAAAGGTCCACATAATAGTTATGAGGATATTCGAACCTTACAACCTCTTCCCAAAGAGTATCTATTTGTTCAGCACAGTAGTTTCTGATTTCTTCTGTTGAAGGGAATTCATAAACAAGCTCGCCGTTGTCAAATATTCTGACCAAAAGCTGACGGGCAACAAAATCTGTCACATTTTTCTTTTTCCATGTGTAATCGGGGTCGAAAAGCTCATATTCTTTACAGTCAGTAATATTCTCATCCTGAAGAGTCAGAACATCTGCAATTGCTTTACCGGTTTCATTGTCAAATAAACGCCACAGAAGCTTGGGGCATGGAGTTGTTATTTTTGCCACATTTTCCGATATCTTGATTTTCGGGATAATTTCACCGTTTTTTTCAACTGCTGAAAGTTTATATACACCTGCCATAACGGGGTTTGAGGCTGAAGTGATAAGTCTTTCTCCGACAAGGAAGCTGTCAATTCTTGCACCGTTCTGAAGCATATCTCTGATTATGTATTCGTCAAGTGAGTTGGAGGCATAAATATCACAGTCAGGGTAACCGGATTCGTTAAGTATACGCCTGATTTTTTTAGAAAGGTATGCAAGGTCGCCGCTGTCTATACGGACACCCTTGGGGCGTTTGCCCATTGGCGTAAGAATGTCATCAAATGCTTTGATTGCATTGGGAAGTCCCTTATCCATTGTGTCATATGTATCAATAAGCAGAATACAGTCATCCGGATATTCTTTGCAGAAGGTACAAAAAGCCTCATATTCGCTGTCAAACATTTGTATCCATGTGTGGCTCATTGAACCGAAAAGAGGAATATTATACTGTTTTGCAGCACTAACATTTGTGGTTGCACAGCATCCTCCGATATATGCACTTCTTGCTCCGTTAAGTGCGGCACCTATTCCGTGTGCTCTTCTTGAGCCGAATTCAATTATTGCACGCCCTCCTGCCGCTCTTACAATTCTGTTGGCTTTTGTTGCAATAAGAGATTGGTGATTAACAGAAAGCAGAATTATAGTTTCAAGAAGCTGAGCCTGGATAACAGGTCCTCTGACTTTAATAACAGGCTCGTTGGCAAAAACAGGTGTCCCCTCAGGTACAGCCCATATGTCGCATGAAAATTTGAAATCTTTTAAATATTCCAAAAATTCTTCACTGAGACCTCGTTGTCTTAAAAATTCAAGGTCATCTTCAGAAAATGAAAGACGGCTGATATATTCTGTTAATTGCTGAACTCCTGCCATAATACAGAAGCCTCCTATTTCAGGAGCAGGTCGATAAAACATATCAAACCAGGCAATAGTTTCATCAATGCCGTTTTTAAGAAAACCGTTTGATTGTGCCAATTCATAAAAATCAAAAAGCAGGTCACATTTATTCATAGAGATGTTGTTCATATTGCCACTCCGTAAATTTCAGAATATTTTCTATAATTGTAACATATTATGTTCAAAACCGCAATCAGTAATGAAAAATTAATTTTTTGTTTGAAAATCTACGATTTTGTCCTGAAAATCAGAAAAATAATTTCAAAAATATTGACCTGTTATTAAAAAGAATGATATTATTGTAACAATTAATGTTGAAGTGGGGTAAATGTATGAGGTTAAGAAAACAGGAGCTCGGAACAAAAAATATTATCGGCTCTAAAGTAGAATTAAAGCGAAAAGAGCTTGGTATGAAGCAAAAAGACTTTCTTGCTCGTCTGCAAGTTGAAGGGATGGATATTAACGCTTCTGCCCTTTCAAAGTTGGAAGGACAAGTCAGAAGTGTGTTTGATTATGAAATTATCATAATTTCTAAGGTTCTCGGCGTCAGCGTAGATTGGCTGTTAGGTATTGAGGAATAAGATTGTATGATCTGTTTTGCATTCCGTTTGAATTATAATATTAATACTTGCATTTATAATTATTAAATGTTATACTCTATCCGGACAATATTCCCTTGTCCGGATGTGTGTTTTTTTGGAGGTAGAGTATGATAATTGCCGAAAGATTGAAAGCAGCCAGAAAAGAATGTAAGCTGACTCAACAGCAGGTTGCCGATATTCTCGGAATAGATCGTTCAACTTATTCCTATTACGAACTCGGAATGTTCAATCCTTCCATTGAAAATCTTATAAGCTTGTCTGCAATATTTAAGACTGATTTAGGCTGGCTTATCGGTACTGATCGTGAGGGCTCCGGTTGGAATTCACCCGAATCAGAGCTTAAGCTGATAAAATCTGTTAAAGAAAAGCATATGTCTGAGCTTTCTAAAGAGGAGCGTCAAGTCATTGCTCTTCTTCGTGCCGCAAAGGCTAATGAAACAGATAAGGATATAATCAGAATTCTGATGAATGCAGCAGGTAAAAATAAGAATGATTAATACACATAGTATTTTGTATGTTGCCGTCATTGGCGGCGGCGCTTCAGGTCTTATGAGTGCTGTAATTGCAGCGAGAGAGGCGAGAAAGCACGCAAGACAGGCAGAAATCAGAATATATGAAGGTAATTCGCGAGTAGGAAAAAAGATTCTTGTTACGGGAAACGGCAGATGCAATTTTTCAAATGAGCATATCAGTGAAACAAATTTTCACGGAGAAAGCTTACTTGCTTATTCCGTTTACCGTCGGTTTGATAATAATGACGTTATTGATTTTTTTCACTCTCTCGGGCTTTTTTCAAAAAGCGATGTTGCCGGCAGAATATATCCTATGTCGTTTCAGGCAACTGCAGTGCTTGATGCTTTAAGATACGAGTGTGCTGCACTCGGAATAAAAGAAATTACGGATACGAAGATTACTTCAATACATAAATCAGGTACGGGATTTTTGTTAAACAACAGCATATATGCGGATAAATGCATAATAGCCACAGGCGGAAAGGCTGCTCCGGTACAGGGTAGTGACGGAAGTGGCTTCAGTCTTCTTGAACCCTTCGGAATTGAAGTTACACCGTTATATCCTGCACTTACTCCGTTGGTATGTGATAATTTTACAAAGTCCCTTAAAGGTATCAGGGCACAGGGAAAAATAAGCGTAAAGTGTGACGGAAGGATTCTTTCGGAGGATACAGGGGAGATACAATATACCGATTACGGACTTTCGGGGATACCGTCAATGCAGGTTTCCCGTTTTGCGGCAGAAGGTCTTTCGCGTAATAAAAACGGTGTTTTTGCCGTTGTCGATTCTGCACCGTATTTTGAAGCTGAGGAATTAAAAAAAGAACTGCTCAATATTGTAAAAAATCAGCCGACGCTTCCCGGAGAAATGCTTCTTGCCGGAATTATGCCTAAAAGACTCGGCATATACCTGCTTGCAGAGTGCTCGGTAAATACACAAAAAGAAATAGGAAAGCTTCATACTGCAGTAATTGATAAGATCGTAGCTTTGGTCAAAAACAAAAAATATAAGATCAGTTCTGTTAAAGGTTTTTCCGAGGCACAGGTAACCTCCGGAGGCATCAAAGGAAAGGAAATTGATGCTGAAACAATGGAACTGAAAAAGGTAAAGGGCGTTTATGTCTGCGGCGAGATAGTTAATGTTGACGGAGACTGCGGAGGATATAACCTTCAATGGGCATGGTCGTCGGCATATGTTGCAGGTGTGAGTGTTGTCAAGGAGAGCTGAAATTGCTGCGTATAAATGAAATATCAGTACCTTTGGGTGCTTCACATAATGAAATACTGAAAGCTGCCGCGGATATCGTCGGTATTTCCGTTGATTCTGTGAAAAGCTTTGAAATTGCAAAGGAATCAATAGATTCCAGAAAGCGGAATAATATAAAAATGATTTATTCCGTAAATATCGAAACCGACCTTGACGAAGAAAGCATAGCAATCGGTTTTGTGCAAAACAAGGTTCATATATGCGAAAAATACCGTTATGAATTCCCTGAAAACAAGAGAAATTCTTTATATCGACCTGTTATTGTGGGCTTCGGTCCTGCGGGAATGTTTGCTTCGCTGATACTTGCAAAAGCGGGACACAGACCGCTTGTTATTGAGCGGGGAAATGATGTTGATACAAGAACGAAGGATGTTTACGGCTTCTGGAGTACAAGGAAGCTCAACACCTCGTCGAATGTTCAGTTCGGTGAGGGAGGTGCCGGCACTTTTTCGGACGGAAAGCTGACAACGGGAATAAAAGACAGTCGTTGCAGATTCGTGCTTGAAACATTTCATCGGTTCGGTGCTCCTGAAAAGATACTTTATTCCGCACAT
>CAYTRD010000063.1:0-12885 GCA_964440255.1 uncultured Ruminococcus sp.
CTGTGCGTCAAACGGGTTGTTTTTTGCACCCCTTGCGACGATAAATTATGATTTAATTAGTTGATTTGCGAAGGCTTTCACAATTTCATCGGATGATTTGTGAAAGGCAGCTTTAATTTCTTCCTTTTCGTTTTCGGCAGATATTCTTGCTTCGTCAAGACGGGTGACTCTGCCGTTTTTTGCTTCCTCAAGCTCGGTTTTGCTCTTGATTTTTATGAGCTTGAGCTCGCTTTTTATGTAGTTTTCTCGCTGAATTTTTGCATCTTCTTCTAAAATAGCCAGTCTTTCCTGATGCTCCTTTGCGAGGGCTTTAATTTCTGCTTGCTTCTTTTTTGCATTGGCAATTTTTTCTTTTCTCTTGTCCATAACCTCAAAAACGGGCTTGAACAACAGATTTTTAAGTATAAGCATCAGAAGAAGAAAGCATATTACAGTCCATAATACAACGGGTAACTGTATATTCATTTTTTCTTAACCTCAGATTTTTGATATAAGCATAAATGCAATAAGAAGTCCGTAAATTGTAAGAGCCTCCATAAGAGCAAGTGCTATAATAAGTGTGGAACGGATATCCTTTGCTGCGTCGGGCTGACGGGCAATGCTTTCCATTGCTGATTTTGCAGTAAGGCCCTGTGCTATTGCGGGAGCTATTGTGCTTACTGCGATTGCGAGTGCTGCTGCGAGTGCTATAATTGCTGAACCTGTCATTTTAATATTTCTCCTTAATAAAATTATTCTGTTTCTGTTGCTTCATCAAGATAAATTGATACAAGCATCGTATATACCATTGCCTGCAATGAGCAGAACAAAAGTGATAACACCATCATTACTACGGGAACGCCTATGGGAAAAATTTCATAAAGCTGATGTGTTACCATTTCTTCGCCGTAAACATTACCGAAAAGACGAAGAGCAAGGGATGCGGGCTTTATTATTTCATCAAGCACCAATAAAGGAAGCATAATGAAAATGGGGCTTACGAATCTCTTGAAATAATGCTTTACACCGCATTTAAGTCCCGAGCCTTGTAAGAAAATAAATGTAAGCACACCGAGCCCTGCCGTAACAGAAAGGGAAGCCGTGGGGGCTTTTACAAATTCGGTAAGGCCCACTCCCGGGATAAGTCCCGAATAGTTTGAAAAAATGATGAATATGAAAAGGGAGCCTAAAAATGTGAAATACTTTCTCGATTTTTCACCTAAAAGATCCGTAAAGAAATTATCGAGATATTCAACTCCCGTTTCAATTATGTTCTGAAATTTTCCCGGTTTTTCCTTGAGATTGAATTTGATTACAAGGGAGATTATGGTTATGATTGCAAGAAGTATCCACATCATAACGACCTCACCCGTGATATCTAAAATCCCGCCGAGACTAAAAAGAACTTCGGAAGGCTCACCCATCGTTTTCATCCTCCTTTTTGTCTTTATTTTTGCCGTTAGCTGTTTTTACAAGACGATATGTAAAATAAAACATTGGAAGCGTTATTCCCAATACACCGCCTACAAGAACATAGGTTTTGTCCCATGGGGTGTATTTTGCCGTAAAAAACAGTATGAGAATATATGCTATCTGAATTGCCTGTCTTATTACAGATACCTGGGAAAATTTATCGGGCTTGCTTTTTATAAAATAGTCTGAAAGCCTGTAGTTGCCGAAGCATATGGCGGCACCGATAACAAAGGCTGCCACCGCACCGACAAAGTTATTTTCCATAAGTACCACCTCTTTGTTAAAACACTATAATACATTGAAATGAATATTAAACTGAATCGAATTTATACAATTCAATACAGGAAAGCCGATACAAACGGCTTACAGAAACGCATTTTAAGCGTTTCAACTTTGATATTCATTATAGCACTAAGGTTTTAATTTTCAAGTAACAAACATTAAAAAATTGTTGTTTATTTTTAAATAAATTATATATATTTACTTTTTATCCTTAATTTGTTATCATCAATTATTGAGGTGATAATTATGATGTCATATGAAAATATAAGAGGTGAATATCCCGTTTATGACTTTGACGAGTTTATTTTTTCTGAAAATAAGCCTTTCCCCGACAACAGAATACTGGATTTCCTGACTGCGGGGCCCTTTGTTCTTCATACAACAGGCTCTTTTGAAGCAGAGCATATGTATGAAAGGGACAAGATACTTTATGAGGATTATTTGCTTTCTGACGGCGGTGAAAAAAGTGTTGTTCCCGTGCTCGGAGGTAAGCTTTACAATAAATATTACGGTGACGAATATCTTTATTGGAAAAAAGGCTTTATAAAATGGAACTGTCTTCGCTTTGATAACGAAGAGGATGCCTGCGATCCTGCATTGTATGTTACTCAGCAGAGAAATGCTGTTTTTTATGCTGCTTTTTATATCAGATGTAAAGAAGACCGTGAAGCTGTTATATGCTATGAAAATTCGGGCTCATCTCTTTTTGTAAACGGTGAGCAGGTTCATTTCAAGCCCTTCGGCAGAGTTAAGGGGCTTTGGGGCTTCGGTCATCAGTGCCTTATATCGCTTCACAAGGGACTCAATCTCATAATGTTTAAGATACGCCCGGGATATATTGCGGACAGTATGGATATTGCCATGTCAAACTGCTCTGTTTTTCCCGTTATTCTTAAAAATGAAGGGCTATCTGTTACAACTCCCTCAAAAACTGCTGCTTATACGGGTGAAAAGGGAAAGGAAAATCAGGTATTTCCCGTGTTTTTGCATGCAGACCGTGACACGGAGAATGCAGTTTTATCATACGGCTTCGGAAAAATTGATGTTCCCTCTATGAAAAAGGGTGAAATAAAGGTGCTTCGCTTTGAAATCCCCGCAGAAATGACGGGAACTGTGCAAACGGAGGTTTCTGTTTGCGGAAAAAGCGAAAAATATTATTTTGATGTTCTTCCCTTTGACGGCTTCGAGGGAAATGAGCATATTTATTCGGATTTCCATTTTGACACTACCTATCATCAGGAGCAAAGAACCTATGCTCTCGGTGCATTTCATATAACAAAATCTATTGTAGAAAGGCTTATATCAAACCCCGATTTTAAGGCCACTCTTTCCGAAATTGATTATCTTCATCCCTATTATTCTCTTTATCCGCATCACAGAGAGGTTCTTAAAAAGAGCTTCAGTGATGGAAGAGCAGAATCGGACTGCTTCTATAATCAGCCCAATGACCTTACTTCATCGGGGGAAGCATTTGTACGAAATCTTATTTACGGTCAGCTTTACCACCGTGATGTGATGGGAAGAATCAGCACGGTTTATGCCCCCGGTGATGTTTTCGGTCATTTTTCACAGATGACACAGGTCTGTAAAAAGGGTGGCTGTGACTATATAAAGTGGGGAAAAATGATGCTCGGTGTGGACAGTCTCTTCCGTCATGTTTCCCCGGACGGCACAAGCCTTCTTCACGATAAGGGTATGAACAGAGAAAATGCAAAAAGACTTGGTGTGTCAGGCTGTGACTCCTCTTCTCAGATACTTTCATATATAGATGCATACCCCCGTGAGGGTGATACCTCATGGATGAAGGATACCGTTACAAACGCATCATTTTCGGTCTTTTCAGATCTTGCAAAGGATGTAAACGAGAGTGCCGAAAAGCAGAGAAAAAACGGTGAAGATACTGAAATTATGTATTCCTCAAGAGACATAACACAGCATCATTCGGGTGTTATTCTTACAAGAACAGATTTCAAGCAGGCTAACCGTCTTTGCGAAAATCTTCTTATAACCGCTGAAAAATTTTCCGCTGTTGCATTTATGCACGGTGCTTCTTATCCCGATAAGGCAATAGATAAAGCCCAAAGACAGCTTCTCTGTGCACAGCATCACGATTCGATCACGGGCACAAATAATGAAATTTCATTCATTGACCTTATGATAGAATACCGTGAATGTGCTTCTCTTCTTTGTGATATCATAGAAAATGCCTGCCGTTTTATTGCAGGCGGTGTAAACATCAGTGACAGAGATAACTGTATTTTCGTTTTCAATCCTCTTACATGGGAACGAGGCGGAAAATGCCGTTTCAATCTCCCGAAGGGCTTCAAGGCAGAGGGAAAAACCGTGCTTTGTGATGTTAAGGGGAATGAATATGACACGGTTATCGAAGGGGATACAGGCTTCTTTATTGCAAAGAAGCTCCCCGCTATGGGATACTCAGTGTTCAGAATAAAAAATATTCCCGATGAAAATAAGATTATTACGGGAAATGATACTGTTATCGAAAACGGAAAATTCCGTCTTGAGGTCGATCCCTTAAAGGGCGGAACGATAATTTCTCTTTATGACAAGAAAAACAAAAAGGAAGTTATTGATAAAAACGCTCCTGCACCCGGTAATACCGTTTATGTTATGAAAGAAATTCACGACAGAATGGAAACCCAGCACGAGCTTTATACCACGGGACACAAGCTTCTTTCAAGTGAATATGAAGCGGATGTGAGAAGCGAAAAATGTGAGCTTTATCAGAAGCTTATCGTAACGGTAAAGCTTGACACCGTAGCACGTATTATTCAGGAAATTACATTATATAAAAACGGAGATACTGTTGATTTTAAGACAGTCGTTGAAGATTATCAGGCTGAAGACGATTTATTCAGCGTTACTTTCCCCGTTGATATAAACGGAGGCGGTGTTATTTTCGATGACCGCTTCGCTCCTCATATTTCCACACGCTCCAAAAAATATATGTCCTTCCAGACGCATCAGTATGCATCGTTCTCGGGATGCCGAGTGCTTCCGTCGGCATTATGGTTCGGTGTCGGTCCTACACTTACGGTTAAAATGAACGGTAACGCTTCATTTAATATGGGAATGACAGCAATTATCCGTGAGGATAAAAAGTGTCAGCGGGATATTGCAGACAGGCTTTTATTTGCACTTACGAAAAAAGCTGTTCCCGTAACTCTTTATCCCGATAAGGAACAGCACGGAGGAATGAAGATAATACATTTCAATGAGGATGTATATTCCACCGATACGAGAATAGTAGTATGTCTTGAAAATGACAGTAACGAATATAAGAAAAAGCTTCTTGCAACACTCAAAAAGAAAGAAGAAGACAAGCTTATAAAAACACTTGCCCGTGAGGGTGTGGCAGTATGTCGTTTTAAGGATAACGATAATGTATATAAAAAGGATATTGATGTTATTCTTATTATTGCCTGTGATGAAAATGCACTTGATGTATTTACGAGGGGCATTGAAAATCAGCTTTTAAGGGGTGCGGGTATAGAATTTAACAATGTAATAACCGATATCAAGCCCGAAACGGCAGACGACTACGGCTGTGTGCTTATCAATAACGGAACACCTGCATCAAGTGTTGAGGGAAGAGCCACACTTAATATGATGCTTTTCCATACGGCAACATTTTACGGCAATATGGGTAAGGTAACAGGGGATAAGGAAATGGTGCCCGAGAAAAAGAGCCATATTTTTACATATTCGCTTTATCCTCATAAGGCTTCATACCGTGAATCGGGAGTTTATAAAAAGGCATATGAATTCAATGATACGCTTTTAAGCTTTTCCGATGTGAAGATGCTTGAAAACACACCGCTTCCCGAGGAAAACGGATATCTTAAAACTCCGGATAATTTTACGCTTACAGCATTCAAGGCTGCAGGGTACCCCTATGCAAATCTTAAGAGTGTACCGGCATCACCAACTGAAAGAGGCTTCGTACTCCGAGGCTTCGAAAATTCGGGACTTTCGGGAAGGGTCACGGTAAAAACAGGCTTTACCGTATTCGGAGCACATCAGACCGATCTTCTTGAAGAAAATCCCACAGCTCTTAAGTCCGGGGCTAATTCCGTTGAGCTGACGGCGGCTCCTTTCAGCATAAACACTATGCTTATAAAAGCACCTGCGGCTCAAAAAATCGGAAATGCACATATCGGAAAGCAGACTGAAGAGCTTGAAAAGGTATATATAAGAAGCTGGGAGCACGATATGGGAAGTATGCCGATGGGCAATCTCGCATTCTGTGCAACCGTTGAAAGACTTCCCAGAACCGATTCGGGTAAGGAGGAGCTTTTCATAAATGCCGTCAATAATTCCCTTGATAAGAGCATCGACACCGAAATAAAGGTCGTCTGCTCCGAGGGTATAAAGGCAGATAAGGATATTATAAAAGTAAGCCTTGAAAAGGAGGCTTTCCAAAGGATACCTCTTGATATAACATTGGAAAATGTAAAAGAGGGACAGGTGAAGATATTCTATACTGTTGACGGGATTGAGTATTATGATGTTTATGAAATAGGATATTTTGAGCCTGAGCTTTCAGTTAAAATTGAAGAGGATAAAATTGTGTGCAAGGTTTTCAACCCCACAAAGGAAATTCTTACGGGACAGCTTCATATCGCTTCTCCCTTTGAAACATGGGGGAACATTATTCCCGAAGAAAACCGTTTCGGTGATATTTCTCCGGATACTCATTTTGTTGAGCTTTGTCCCCTTGAAGAAAAGGTGATAGAAGTACCATACACAATGAAGAACGACTTTTTTACATCCTTCTGGGTTGCAGTAAAGCTCGGGGTAAACGGAAGAATATATTTTGCCTTTGACAAAAAGCAGGGAATGAGGCATAATGTATGGGCTCACGAATTTTTCTCCGAAATTATAAAAGACAACGGATCGATTAAGAAGATTCTTGAAATGTAAGATACAATCAAGTCAAAAAGTGACTTCCGACAGGGTAACTGTTCACTGTGCACTATTGCTTTTTACTTGTCACAAAATTTTTCAAAAAAATTTTGTGACTTATGTGACTTTTTTGTTTCCTCAAACGTATTACAGATAGGAGGCAGTCAGGTGGGAAGAGCTCCGAAGCCCGAAAATGATGTAAAAAGAGCATATGAGAAGTATTCCGATATGCTTTTCAGAATCGCACTTTTGGAAATTCGCAATCATGAGGATGCTATGGATGCTGTTCAGGATGTCTTTTTGAAATATATGCAAAAAAGCATTCTGTTTTCTTCCGACGAGCACGAAAAGGCGTGGTTTATCAGGTCGACAATAAACCGATGCCGTGATATCTACCGTAAAAATGCCGTGAGAAATCACGAAGATATAGCGGATATAGAGCACACGGTTGCAGCCGAAGAGGTTTCTGACGAAACCAAAGAAGTGCTTCAGGCGGTGGAACAGCTACCGGAGAAAAACAGAACCGTAATCGTTTTGCACTATCTTGAAGGGATGAGTGTGGAAGCTACGGCAAAAACACTTAAATTATCACTCTCCGCAGTGAAAATGCGACTGTCCAGAGGCAGAGAAATGCTGAAAGATATTCTGGAGAAGGAGGGGTTCAATGTTTGACGATAAGGTAAGGGAAGAATACAAAAGTATCAAAGCTCCCGAAGAACTTTATGAGAAAATAATGAATGCCGAACCTGCCGTGAATAAGACAGCACAGGTTATTCCGTTCAGGAAGATTTTGGCGGCAGCAGCCGCTCTTGCAATAACTGTTATATCGGCTTTTGTGCTTACGGGGCGAAACAGTATGCCTGTAGTGTA
The DNA here is from genome assembly GCA_964440255.1 of uncultured Ruminococcus sp. Taxonomy (GTDB): domain Bacteria; phylum Bacillota; class Clostridia; order Oscillospirales; family Acutalibacteraceae; genus RUG806. The sequence continues at coordinate 7,531 of CAYTRD010000063.1, forward strand.
TATGGGTACTGAAAAGCTTACGGGAGAAATTGCTCTTACCGAGGTTGAAAATAACGGTATAATGCTTGCAAGAATGAGCAATGAAATCAGTTGCGAAATGACTCTTGAATTAAAAAAAGACACAACAGTTTTTCTTAAGCAGGGAATCTTACTGTCAGCTTCAGGTGAGGTTCTTTTAGCCCAAGGCGAAAATACAGTATTTTCTGATACTGTCCGCTGTAATTGGACTGTGCCTGCTGCCGACACTTCATCGGTTTATGAAATGGAGATTTCGGACAAAAACGGCACATATTTAATAACCTTGTACTTTGACATACAGACTGATTCATGGACAGTTTGTATGACAGAATAACAAAAAAAAGAAAAAACATAACTCAAAGGAGAAAACCAAAATGAAAAAAGTAATCGCTATCGTTCTCGCACTCTTAGTAGTTATCGGTCTTGTAGCTTGTGTTGCAACACAGGGCAATGAAGACGAAACAACAACTCTTGCAGATGAAACCACAACCGCAACAGAAACAACAGTTGCAGCAACATTCGTTGAAGCTTTCAAGACAGAAGCAGTTAAGGAAGGTGCAACAGCAAACACGATCGCTACAGCTCTTTCCGCAAATGAAGCAGTAGCATTTATGCCCATGGTTCAGGATATGGAAGCAGGCTACCTTGCAGGCTTTAATGCAGATATCACAGGCTTCACAGCTTGTACAGCATTTATGCCCATGATAGGCACAATTCCTTTTGTAAGCTATGTATTTGAGCTCGCTGAAGATGCAGACGCAGACGCTTTCGTTACAACTCTTAAGGACAACGCAAACCTTCGTTGGAACATCTGCACAGCAGCAGAAGAAATGCTCGTTGAAACAGAAGGTAACTTCGTATTCTTCATCATGGCTCCTCTTTCTTTTGAACAGTCCGAAGAAAATGCAGAAGGCGAAGCAGAAGGCGGCGACATCGCAGACGACGAGCTTGACGGCCCTGCAGCATATGATCCCGAAGCTGAAACAGCAGAAGAAACAACAGCTGCAGAAGATGTGGATGCTGAAGAAACAACAGCTGCTTAAGCTTACAATAAAAAACGAACTTTGAAAAAATAAAGAAGGTGCTTTATATCTGAATGGATATTCAGCACCTTTTTATTATGAACTATAGGAGTTAAAATGTTATTTTCAAGTATTTCTTTTTTATACTTTTTCCTTCCCGCAGTTCTGATTTTATATGCCATAGTACCTAAGGTTCTCAAGAACACGGTGCTTCTTGTGTCGGGACTTGTTTTCTATGCGTGGGGAGAACCCCGATATGTCGTTATAATGGTGATCTCCATACTTGTAGGATACATCTTCGGCTTGCTTATTGAAAGATTCCGCGGAAAGAAGCTTTCAAAGGTATTTATGATACTGTCTGTCTGTGTAGATCTGGGACTTTTGATATACTTCAAGTATGTTGATTTCTTTATAGACAACTTCAATAATGTAACGGGGCTTAGTGTTCCGCTTCTTCGTATTGCACTTCCCATAGGTATCAGCTTTTATACCTTCCAGATATTAAGTTATACCGTAGATGTATACAGAGGAACGGTGCCTGCACAGAAGAATCCCATAAATCTCGGTGCATATATTTCAATGTTCCCACAGCTTATTGCAGGCCCTATAGTGCGTTACAGCGATGTCGAAAAAGAACTTCGTGAGAGAACGCACACACTTGAAAAGACGTATGACGGTATAATCCGTTTTTGTGTGGGGCTCGGCAAGAAGATACTTATTGCAAATGCTCTCGGTGAGCTTTGTGAAGCCTTCAAGGCAACAGACGAAAAGACAGTTCTTTTCTATTGGCTTTATGCTGTTGCATTTTCGCTTCATATCTATTTTGACTTTTCGGGATACAGTGATATGGCAATAGGGCTTGGTAAGATTTTCGGCTTTACCTTTATGGAAAACTTCAATTATCCATATATTTCAAAGAGTGTCACAGAGTTCTGGAGAAGATGGCATATGTCACTGGGACAGTGGTTCAGGGACTATGTATATATTCCCATGGGCGGAAACAGAGTATCCGCTTTCAAGCACTTAAGAAACATTTTCACGGTATGGTTCTTAACGGGCTTCTGGCACGGTGCTGACTGGAACTTTATTGTGTGGGGACTTTATTTTGCAGTGCTTCTCACAATAGAAAAAATGTTCCTCGGAAAATATCTTAAGAAGAGCCGTATCTTATCAAGAATTTATGTGCTTTTCCTTATTGTTATAAGCTTTGTTATCTTCAATGCAGCAGATATGGGAGAGGCTATGCAGTATATCGGCGGTATGTTCGGTATCGGAGCTACAGGTCTTATGGGAGAAGAGTGGCTGTATAATCTTTCAAGCTATGCCGTGATTCTCATTGTTGCCGCAATCGGTGCAACACCCGTTCCGAAGCTCATTGTTGAAAAGCTTAAAGGCACAAAGGCAGGAAATACAGCGGTTTTCGTTTTTGCCCCCGTATTTGCAGTTGTTATTTTGGTGCTTTGTACGGCATATCTTGTTGACGGGTCATTCAATCCGTTCCTTTATTTCAGATTTTAAGGAGGCTCGATAATAATGAAAAGCAAAATTAAATATCTCGTAACCATCGTTTTATCAGCCGCACTTATTTTCGGTTTTTCTGCATGGTTTTTACTGAAGGACCCTACGGAATATTCCGAATCTGAAAGACGTAAGCTTTCACTTCTCCCTGATTTTTCAATAGAATCCGTTTTATCGGGTGAATATATGAAAAATTTCGAGGATGCATCTCCCGATCAGTTTCCCCTTCGTGATTTATTCAGAAGTATAAAGGCATATGCATCGGAATATCTTTTTAATAAAAAGGATAATAACAAAATATTTCTTGCAGACGGTCATCTTTCAAAGCTTGAATATCCGCAGAACAATGATATGATAGACTACGCTGCAGAGAAGTTTACATTTATATATGATAAATATATTAAAGAAACCGATGCAGAGGTTTTTCTTTCAGTTGTTCCCGATAAAAACTGCTTTATTGCAGAGGAAAACGGATATCTTTCATTTGATTATAACGAATTTGCAAGGAGTCTTTCCGACAAAGCTCCGTTTGCACAGTATATTGATATAATGTCGCTTTTAAGTGCCGGCGATTATTACACCACAGACACCCATTGGAAGCAGGAAAACATTATTGATGTCGCAAATAAGCTCTGCACTTCAATGGGAGCAGAGTTTAACGATACCTTTAAGGAGAATAAAATTGATAAGCCCTTCTACGGTGTTTATTATAATCAGTCGGGACTTAAAGTACCTGCCGATGAGCTTGTGTATCTCACAAGTGATGCAATTGACGGTGCGACAGTCACAAATTACGATACGGGAAAAGCGGTAAGTTATCCTGTATATGATTTAGAGAAGCTTGACGGTGCAGACCTTTATGAAGTGTTCCTTTCGGGTACGGTTGCTGTTTCCGTTATTGAAAATCCGAACGCATCGGAAAACAGAGAGCTTGTGCTCTTCCGTGATTCATTCGGAAGCTCAATTGCCCCTCTTATGATATCAAGCTACTCAAAAATAACCGTAGTTGATATAAGATATATTGCTTCAGGTGCCCTCACGGGACTTGTAGATTTTGAAAATGCCGACACCGTGCTTTTCCTTTACTCAACAGTTCTTCTCAACAACTCCGCAGCCTTAAAGTAAAAATTGAACAACAAAACACTATCCCGAGGTATCAACAGATGCCACGGGATAACTTCATTTTGTGAGCAATTTTGCATTTAAAAACGACACTATTGCAGAATATATTTAAATTGTTTTTTGTTTTTATTATCATAGCATTGAAGCGACGGGGCAGATTTTTTACATTTTTTCTATGAAAGGAGAATTTATAGTGAAGTTTTTATCGATAATATTTTTTGTATCGGCAGTGTTATCTGCTGTATTGGCAGTGTTGGCATTTATCGGAGTCCTTCCTAAAAAAGGAAAAAACACGGGTATTGCATTAGTAATTGCTTCGGGAATCTTCGGTTTTTGTGAGCTTATTTGTATATGGGATTCTCCGAAAGGGTTGATTCTTGTAACAGGCGGAGTGCTTCTTGTCAACCTGCTTTATATAATAGCGGGAAATGAAAGGGAATAACAGAAATGAGCTGTAAAAATCTGACGTTTTTTACAGCTCATTTTTTATTATATAGGAAATTGCTTTCTATAAAGTAAAAAAGATTATATGTCCCGACCAACGGGAAGCGGTGCTTCCCCGGTCGATGGACTATCCGAAAACGGTCGCCTGAGTCTCGGCGAAGCCGTTTTCTTGGTGTTTATCAATCAATTCGCATTGATATGTCAAAGGCTTTTACGGAGTGGGTGAGGGCACCCATTGAGATTATGTCTATTCCCGATGAAGCCTTTTCTTTTATGTTTTCTGCGGTGATGTTGCCTGATGCTTCCGTTAAGGCTTTGCCGTCAATAAATTCTACTGCCTCTTTCATCTGTTCGGCTGTCATATTATCAAGCATAATTATATCGGCACCTGCTGAAACTGCTTCTTTAACCTCATCCATATTTCTGGTTTCTACTTCGATTTTTACGGTATGGCCGATTTTTTCACGAAGCTTATTTACGGTAGCCGTGATTCCTCCGCCTGCATCAATGTGATTATCCTTAAGCATTGCACAGTCGGAAAGATTATAACGGTGATTTTTACCGCCGCCGCAGGTTACAGCATATTTTTGTAAAGCACGAAGTCCGGGAAGTGTTTTTCTCGTATCGGCGATACTTACATTTGTACCCTTTACAAGCTCAACACATTCATTTGTGGCTGTAGCAATACCCGACATATGCTGTAAAAGATTGAGAGCAGTTCTCTCACCCTGTAAAAGCATTGATGCCCTACCGTCCATAGTTGCAATAATATCGCCTTTATTAATTTTATCTCCGTCTTTTTTATAAACCGTGTAGCGGCAGTCGGGATCCAAAAGACGGAATACTCTCATAGCAACCTCGATTCCGCAAAGCACACCCTCGGCTTTTGAAACAAATTTTGCCGTAGTAACAGCATCTTCGGGAATAACATAGGCAGTGGCGGTATCAAGATAATTAATATCCTCTTCCAGTGCCTTTTTTATAATATCGTCAATGTAAAACTGTGGTAATAACATAGAAAATCCTTTCTTAAATCATAATTTATAGGGCAGATGTAATTTCTCGAGAAGCACAAAATAAATCTTATTATCTGTAGGGGACGACGACCCGGCGTCCCGTTTCAGTTAAATAAAATATTATGTGTTATTTCCCGAGAGGCACAAAATAAATCTTATTATCTGTAGGGGACGACGACCCGGCGTCCCGTTTCAGTTAAATAAAATATTATGTG
>CAYTRD010000064.1:0-12788 GCA_964440255.1 uncultured Ruminococcus sp.
CTACAGCCCCCAAGATTGGGGGTAGGGGGTTGATAAATCGTAAGATTTTTTCTTACTTTATAGGAAATTCCTTCCTATAATGTAAAAAGATTATATGTCCCTCCGAACGGAAAGCAAGCTTTCCTGGTCGATGGACTATCCGAAAACGGTCGCCTGAGTCTCGGCGAAGCCGTTTTCTTTCAGAATTTTTAACAACACCTTACTGCTTTGCACCGTTGTCGAACTTTTCGAGGGTTTTTACCGTTGCGGCGAAGCAGTTTGCAATACCCTGCTTGTTCATATTTGTATATGTATCAAGACGGGTGTGATAGTATCTTTCAAGCTTGTGATTAAGTCCCGTTATTCCTGCTGCACGGAAACCGCCCTGTGTGAATGCCGCAGCATCAACTGCACCTCCGAGGGGAGGTATCCAACCCTTTGTGCAGGGCACATTTACCTCTTGTGCTGCTTCATAGAATAAATCAGCAATATCCTTATCGGATTTTACGGTACCGTTAAGGTCACGGTAGTTTGCCATAAGATATTTAGGGTCATTTATTGTATCAAAGGAATAAATAAAAGTAGGCACATCCTTGAATTCGTTCTGATGGGCTTCGACCCATGCCTTAGAGCCTCTGAGACCTATCTCCTCGGAGCCGGTAAGGATAACACCGACCTCGGTATTTTCAAGCTCGATACCCTCGTCCTTCAAGGCTTTCAGAACGGCAATACCCATATAACAGCCTGTAAGGTTGTCGTTGGCACCGTCAACAACTATATTGTAGTTTTCCATAAAGCAAAGTCCTATAGTAAAAGGAATGAAGATAAAGCCAATGAGTCCCGCTTTAATAATGGGGTCGGAGATATCGGGAACACCGAAGGAAAAACCGCCCTGCACAACGCGGATGATTGAAATTATAAGATAAAAAAGTGCACCCAGAACAACTATTATAGCGTGACTTTCAAAGCCTACACCGCCGAGAGCGTAGTTTACGGGCCATTCCCATGTAGCGTCGGGGTGACCGTTAAAAATAATTCTTCTTTTTACTTCACCCTTGCATTTTTTGATTGCCGTTACATTATGACTCGTCTTTTTCTTGAAAAGCGGGTCAATAGCCTTCTTATAAAGACCGAATTCAAGAATTGTAACAGTATATGCTGCTATTACTAAAGGAATAGAGAATACAGGTGCAAAGAAAAACAGAACAATTGCAAGAAGCACAAAGGCACACACGAAATATACATAGCCGTAAAATGCTCTCGGTGCCACTTCATAGGATTCAATTTTAATATCCTCGCAGCCACATTCATCCTTAAGCACTCCTGCCATATATTCACAGGACTTTTTTTCTCCCTCTGAGCCGGGTTCACGCTTTCCGCAGGTTTTGATCACATGAGTTATCTCATCGATCATATACTGTGCCATATTGTCTTTATTATCAATGATTTTTTTGAAATTCACAGATACTCCCCCTTAAATTAACAATATTTTAACACAATACTATCACTTTTGTCGCATACCTGTCAACATTTTGTTTGAATAATGCACAAACATTTCTGTGAATGTTTTATGAGCTTAACATTTTTATGCATATATACATAACCTGAAAAATAAGTGCGATACTATATGTATAAGGATGTGATCATATGAAATCTGTCTGGGTGGATAATACAAAAAATACAGGCTTCAGCCGGCTTGAGGGTAACAAAAAAACCGATATTCTGATTATCGGCGGCGGTATAACGGGAATATTATGTGCATATATGCTGAAAAAATCGGGAGTGGACTGTATCCTTACGGAAGCGACATACATTTGTGACGGCATAACAAAAAACACTACAGCCAAAATCACGCTTCAGCATGGGCTTATATATGATAAATTTATAAATAAATACGGAGAAGAAAGTGCAAGGCTTTATCTTGAAGCACAGAAAAAGGCCTGTGAGGAATATAAAATGCTTTGCCGTGATATTGACTGTGATTATGAGCTTAAGGATTCCTATGTTTATTCCCTTAAAAACAGGAAGGCTATTGAAAATGAAGTCAAAGCACTGAACAGACTGGGACTGAATGCGGAGTTTGTCGGTTCTCCGGCTTTACCCTTTGAAACTGCAGGTTCAGTCAGAATAAAGGAACAGGCACAGTTTCATCCTTTGAAATTTTTATATGCAATTGCAAAGGACCTTCCCGTTTATGAAAACACAAGGGTGCTTGAGCTGATGCCCTATAAAGCAATAACACAGCACGGAGAAATAAGCTGCAAAAAAATTATTGTTGCAACACATTTTCCGTTTCTTGATAAGCACGGTCTGTTCCCTCTCAAAATGTATCAGCACCGTTCATATGTTCTGGCTCTTGAGGGGGCTGAGCAATTGAACGGAATGTATGTTGACGAAGCCGATAAGGGGATGTCCTTCCGTAATTATAAAAATCTGTTATTTATCGGCGGAGGGGATCACAGAACGGGAAAAAAAGGCGGAAACTGGCATGAGCTTGAGGATTTTGCCGGACGCTTTTATCCCTCTGCAAAAATATTGAACAGATGGGCAACGCAGGACTGTATGACTCTTGACGGAATTCCGTATATAGGGCTGTACTCAAAAAATACCCCCGATATGTTTGTTTCGACAGGCTTCAATAAATGGGGGATAAGCTCTTCTATGGTATCGGCAGCTATTCTTTCCGATATGGTGCAGGGAAAACACAATGAGTATGCTCCCGTGTTTGACCCGTCAAGAAGTATACTTCACCCGCAGCTTGCGGTTAATGCTTTTGAAACGATTGTGAATATGCTGACGCCGACCGCACCACGCTGTCCTCACCTTGGCTGTGCACTTAAATATAACGCAGCCGAGCATTCATGGGACTGCCCCTGCCACGGCTCACGTTTTGATGATAAGGGCAAGCTTACAGACAATCCGGCAGATCATAATTTGCACAGGTGATACCGGACAAATTATGATAATGCTTATGAAGTATATGAAAACGGCTTCGCCGTTGCCTTCGGCGACCGTTTTCGGAAAGCTCATCTTCGAGGAAAGCTTGCTTCCCGTTCTCAGGGACATATAATCTTTTTACATTACAGGAAGGGAATTTTCTATAATGTAAAAGGTAAAGCACAAAATACTTCTTTTAAGAAAAAAATAAGGTATCCGCCACATTTTATCTGTGGCAGATACCAATAAAAAATACCTTGTTCGTCAAAGACGGTGATTCGTGAGTATTTTTCTTAATATTTATCCATAGAGTCAACGGAAAGCACGAATACGGTTGCACCGCCGACGGATACATCCTGTGCTAAAGCCCCCTCCGATAAGCCTCTGCCGAAGGATTCTGTGGTTGTAGCCTGATGTGTTCTTGTTCTGGAATATTTTGCTATGATTTCCTTAAGTCTCGGGATATCCTTATCCTCTGTACCGATAAGGAAGGTGGTGTTGCCTACCATAAGGAAGCCGCCTGTGGTGGAAAGCTTTGTAACGATGAAGTTTTCCTTTGTAAGAGCGGATGCAACAACTGCACTGTCGTCATTATTAACTATAGCAATAACAAGTTTCATAATTTGTCTCCTTTATTAAAGTTTGGGAATAAGCATCTTCTGACTTTCCTTGTCAAGAAGTCTGTAATCGGGAATCTCATAACGGTTATCGTTTGCGTCCTTAATAAGAACTCTTCCGTCATATAGGGGCTTTATTGAAGCGATGTGGTTTCTTATCTCGAATGTGACCCTGCCTCTGTCTGTTTCTGCAGTCCACATCCATATCTTGAATTTTTCTGTCATTGAAATAAACTTCGTGATTCGCGGAATCATATAATATTCGTCAAGAACTTTTTCAACGAGTGCCTTTGAATCGGGGTCAAGATTATCAATATTTCTTATAATTGCTATCTGTTCGCCCTCTTCGTTCAGAAGCACTATATATTTATTTGAGCCTGAACGGGGGAAAAGTCTGTGAAGCTCCAGTCCTTCAAATTTTTCTTTTGAGTGGTAAAATTCCACATTGACAAATATTCCGTCATTTTCGGTTATTCTGACCTCGGGACCGTCTATATAATGTATCATATTTTCCCCTCCTTATTCAAAGTTTTCAGCTTCCTTCTGTGCCTGAAGCTGTTCGCCCATTGACTGGATCTGTATAAGCTTATAATATTTGCCCTTCAGTGCCATAAGCTCCTCGGGAGTACCGAATTCGATTATTTCACCCTTATCCACAACTACGATTTTATTTGCGTTACGAAGAGTTGAAAGACGGTGTGCGATCATAAGCGTCGTTCTGCCTCTTATCAGTCTTTCAATTGCTTCCTGAATAAGATGCTCTGTTTCGGAGTCAACGGCAGCCGTTGCTTCGTCGAAAATAAGAATTGAAGGATTCTTCATAACTGCACGGGCAATTGAAATTCTCTGCTTTTCACCGCCCGAAAGACCGATACCTCTTTCACCTAAAAGTGTGTCATACGCATCGGGCATACGGCATATAAAGCCGTGTGCATTTGCAATGTCTGCGGCACGAAGCACCTGTTCAACATGAACATTACCTGCACCGTAGGCAATATTATTGAATACTGTATCCTTGAACATCAAAGGCTCCTGCTGAACAAAGCCTATCTGATTACGGTAGTATTCCATATCAATATCCTTGAGATTCTGTCCGTCAATGAGAATTTCACCCTCATATTCATCGTAGTATCTCATTATAAGGTTGATAAGTGTAGATTTACCCGAGCCTGTCGTTCCTACGATACCTACGATGTCACCGGGCTCGATAACAAGGTTGATGTTGCTTAATACCTTCTTTGAACGGTCAAAGGAGAAGTTTACATTTCTGAATTCTATCTTACCGTCAATTTTTGCGGGAATCTTTCCTTTACCGAAGTTGTGTTCGGGCTCCGCATCAAGAATATCAAGTATCTTTTCGGCGGATGCTAAAGTGTTCTGATATGTATCATTGAAGTTTGCAAAGAAGTTTATGGGGCCGTAGAACATTGATGCATAGGATATGAAGGAAACTAAAAGACCTATTGAGAAGCCCTCTGCACCGCTTATTACGAATGAGCCGCCCGATGCCCAGATTATAAGAGAGCCGCAGGTTACAAGGAAGGTCATAAATGCAGGGAATATACTTGCAATTTTAGATGCTTCCTTTGATTCCTTCATCCACTCGTCGCAGTAGGCATCAAATTTCTTAACTGCACTTTCTTCATTTGTGAATGCCTTTACTATGCGAATACCGGGAATTGTGTCTGCAAGAAGTGTTGAAATTGCAGAGCCTCTTCTCCAGAGTCTCATATAACGGGGGCCTATCTTTTTGCCGAAGCGTCTTCCGATAAATGCAACAAAGGGAATGGGTACAAGAGAGAAAAGTGTAAGCTTCCAGTTAAGTGCCAGCATAATAACAAGAATACCGACAAGGGTGAAAAGCTGTACTATTGCTTCCTGTGTGATTTTAAGTACAAAGTTCTGTATTGCACCGGCATCGGAGGTTACACGGTTGATAACCGAGCCTGTCGAGGTCTTGTCATAGAAGGACATGGGAAGATACTGTGCCTTTGCATATATATCCTTTTTGATTCCGATGACTATCTTATCGCCCGTTATACGGAGCAGATATGAACGGATAGCCGACACGGAATATTGCAGTATATAAACTCCTAAAAGCAGAATTATCATTTTATACAGCTCGTTTATTTCTCCCGAGGGGAGCACCTTGTCTACCATATGTCCCGTAATGTATGGGGGGACAAGGGACATGGCCGTGGCAAAAACCGAAAGGAGCATACATACGAACAGTCCTTTTTTATAAGGAAGTGCATACTGTACGAATTTCTGGAACATCTTGCTTTTGCCCTTACAGTTTATGCAATCTGCATCTGGAGACGCAAGTCTTCTTCCGCACTTGGGACAAAAAGAACGCTGTTTCAGAAATGTGTTTTCAACCGCATAGAAAAGCTCATCGGAATAGCCGTTCTCTATTATGCCGTTGATGAAATCCGCACCCGAGTCCGCCACATTTGCGGCGGCAAAGGAAAGACGCATAATGACCTGTCTTTTGCCCTCTTTGGAATAAAGGTCAAAGGTAGCGTTGCCGTACATTCTCTTTACCTTTGCTTTTTCGAGAGTGCTGTACTCGACTTTTTTGCAGCAGCCTTCAAAGCTTTCATCAAAGGCATATACCGCAGTTTTAGTGAAACAAAGAGCACTTTCTCCGTAGGTACGCTTGAAGGCAAGGTCGCCCGTTATAATAAATAAGGGCTTTTCTTCCCTGAAATGCTCGTCATAGAGCTTTTGGTACTTTTCGGGAAAGGGCTTGTTTGCTAAAATTTTCATAAATAATTCACCCCGCTTTGCAATCTTGAAAAACGCTGTTTTTCACGCACATTATAAAAAAATATGTCCGTTAAGTCAACAAATATTTAAACATTTATATATAAAAAATTTTTCTTGTATCTATATAGTTTTTTTTATGGGCTCAGTTATTCTTTTATGTCACTTCAAAGCTTTTCAAATAAGTTTTTTTGTATTTTGTATAACTGCAGAAAAATAAGACATAAATGCATAACCAAATTGTCAAAATATGTGGTATAATAACCTCAGGAAACACAATCCAAATCAAAGCTTTGGTGTGTTTCGGAGAACATTGAATCATAAAAGGGCTTCGCCTTGACGGTTGCACCGTCCCCGTAAAATGAATTTTACGGTTTTATGGTATAATATTACTGAAAAATAAGAATGGATGAATGTGGTCCATTTTATGTTTTTATTTATTGTATTAAAAGAGGGCAAAAGCTATACAAGATGGAAATAGGGAAGGAATAAAAAATGAAAGTGAAAGATAACGAGAAATCGGTAGATGACTTATGACAGACTAATGTACTATATATTCGCAAATTGTGTGAATATAAGTTGCAAAGCTTCTATGACTATGGCGATATTATATCTGGAGGTGAGTCCAATGTTTTTATCGTTTTGATTTTTCGGGATTAAATATATTTTTACAAGGAGGCTAATATGAAGAAGTTATCTAAAATGTTTTTTACTATTTTGTGTGTTTTTTCCATACTTGTGTCTTCTTCCTTTTTTGTATATTCTGTTTCTTCTACAGTTTCAAACAATAATGTTTATTACATAAAAAATCAAAGGACAGGAAAGTATCTTACTGCAGCAGGTACCACAGCCGGTTCAAATATTTATCAATGTGACTATACTGGTAGTAATTTGCAAAAATTTAAGCTGGTTCTAAAAGATATGGATACTTATGCCTACTATAATATTGTTTCCTATGCAAATACGAATTTGCTTGTTGATATCAACAATGCTTATGATGTGAACGGTACAAATGTGAAACTATATACTGAAACAAGTTATATTCAGGCACAGCAATTTCGATTTATTCATACCAACGTAAATACAATAAGCTCATACAGAATAATGCCAAGATTGAGCACGACCAAGGTGTTAAGTGTTGCAAGTGGTTCTTTGTTTTCCGGTGCAAATGTAGAGTTGTACACAAATACTTCCTCTTATGCATATCAAGATTGGGTACTTGAAAATGTGGCAGAAACATCTATATGTAATGTAACACCGATAAACATATATAAGCAAGACACATCCACCACTTGCGGCTCGGCTTGTGTGAAAATGATTTTAGCGTACCATGGCTTCTTTATAAGTGAGACAGATATATATGCCAAAGCCAGAGAAATAAATCCTGGTGGAATAGGATACACTTATGTATGGACATTGACGGATACGTTAAATTATTTCTTGACAGAAAGCAATTCAACTGTAAGGTATGATAATATTGAGTTGCCTGATGTAGGTGTTGATTATTATACCTTGTTATTTGCTTTAGCTGCTGAAAACAATCAACCTGCTCAATTGCTTATAGGAAATGATACGGTGACAAATACAAGTTTACCTTACTCAACGGAGGGACACTATGTTGTTTTTTCCGGAATGAAAGCTGATGCATCCGGTGCCAACCCTTATGTGTGTGTTGCAGATCCATATTCTACAAGCAGTGCAACTTATGCAGGTTTGTGGGAAATTCCTATGGCTGAACTGTATAATTTTAGTCAAGCACGTTCTGCACATATAATTATTAAAAGTGAATAGGAGGCTTTTTTATGAAAAAACTGTGCTTAATTTTTATGTTTTTGCTAATAATATCCGGCTTTATGGCATGTACAGACAATGGTTCAGAGCTTACCGGCAATGATGAAATCACAACAAACGATGCAGCACCGGCTTTTGGTGAAAAAGATAAAATTACCGAAGAAACAAAAATCCCCGTGAAAGAAGATTTTTTGATTGTAGCCGATGATGCTGACCTCAGACTGCCTGTAATATGCGAGAAATTTACATACGATCACGCCGGTGCAACATTCGAGGTCGATGATGATATAGAATTACTTGTAGAGAGTAATTTGACAACATATCTTGAGCTTCTCGGTATTCGGTATGATAAGGAAATTGCTGAATTTGATGATAAAATTGCAACGCTCGATTATAAACTATCCTCAGGGACATATATTTATGCAAAACCGAATACAATCGTTTTTTCATTTGATGCTGAGGATTTTAACATAAATCCCAAGGAAGAGGATATTTTGTCCCTGATAAAGAGTGACATATATCTGTCAGCTATGTGTAAGTTTAATAATATTACAGAGCCTTGTGTGAAAATAGAGCAATTGGAAGAAGTCGGAGTCGCGGGGAAAACTGTTGTAATTTATCAGGAAGCAGATTCCAAGTCTCAACGCATATTAAACTCCGAGTTTAATTGTGTAGAAATCTGGATGTATGAAGAAAGTGACCATGTTACATATTGCTGTTACTTCATCGATACCAAAAACACAGAAGAAAATGCTGAAATTGTTTATTACTCCGATGCAGTGCTCAGTGCAAAGAATGAAGGCAGCGGAAATATTGAACAATGTGAAATCAGATATCATTTTGATGCACAGACAGGTTGCTATATTCCTTATTATGAGTTCTATCACGGCACGGAAAACGGTGAAACAACCGAAGTGACTTATGTAAAAACAAAAGTGCCTATGTACAAGAATTTGAAATAAGTCTTCTGCATTAATATGTTGACAAAATTATTTTGGTGTGTTAAAATGATAAAAAATTCTGAGAAAGGATATCTGCAAAAGTGGATAACTCTGACGACGGTACGGCGAACCCTGCTGATATCGCAGTAAGCATTTTAATTTTATAAATTACGGCATAACTCCGGTGAAATATTGGGGTTATGTCTTTTTGTGTTTTTTTGGAGGAAAACAATAATGGGAATTTTACCGCAAATACTCTTACAGGTGTTTCTTATAGCTCTTAATGCCATATTTGCCGCGGCGGAAATGGCGATAATTTCAATAAATGATGCAAAGCTTGCAGCACTTGCGGCAAAGGGAAACAAAAAGGCCGTGCGTCTTGCAAAGCTGACCTCCACTCCTGCAAAATTTCTTGCAACGATTCAGGTAGCGATAACCCTTTCGGGATTTTTAGGCTCGGCTTTTGCCGCAGATAACTTTGCCTCTTTGTTGGTTGACGGACTGCTGAAGCTGGGTGTTCCCGAAGCTGCAAGAGGTGCACTTAATTCGGTATCGGTTATCGTGATAACCCTTATTCTTTCATATCTTACTCTTGTTTTCGGTGAGCTTGTTCCTAAGAGAATTGCTATGAAAAAGGCTGAAAGCTTGGCATTGGGTGTTTCGTCACTTATAAGCTTTATATCAAAGCTTTTTGCTCCCATTGTATGGTTGCTTACAGCTTCCACAAACGGTATGCTCCGTCTTTTCGGAATAGACCCCAACGAGCATGAGGAGTCTGTTTCCGAAGAGGAGATCAGAATGATGGTTGATGCAGGCAGTGAAAAGGGAACTATTGACGAGGAAGAAAAAGAGCTTATACAGAATGTGTTTGAGTTTGATGACCTTTCTGCTGACGATATTGCAACTCACAGAACGGATATCGACCTTTTATGGCTTGATGATACCATTGAAAAATGGGAAGAAACCATTCACGAAAGCCGTCACACATTTTTTCCCGTATGCAAGGATACCGTTGATAACATAGTTGGTGTGCTTAATGCAAAGGACTATTTCCGTCTTAAGGAAAAGTCACTTGACAATATAATGAAAAATTCCGTAAGACCTGCATTTTTCGTTCCCGAGACCGTAAAGGCAGACGTGCTTTTTAAGAATATGAAGCAGAAGAAAAACTATTTTGCAATTGTTCTTGACGAATACGGCGGAATGACAGGTATTGTTACAATCACCGATATTCTTGAAAGCATCGTCGGTGATTATGACGAGGATACCATAACACAGCAGGAGGAAGAGCCCGATATACTTAAGATTGATGAAAATATATGGAAGATCAGCGGTACTGCAGAAATTTCCTATGTTGAAGAGACACTTAATATTTCACTTGACTGTGAGGACTGCGATACCTTCGGCGGATATGTTTTCTCGGTGCTCGGTATTGTGCCCGAGGACGGCGAAACAGTTTCTGCCGAAACGGATATGCTTGAAATCAGCGTAACGGAAGTAAAAGAACACAGAATTGAAAAGACGGTAGTTACCATAAAGGAAAAACAAAAAGAAGAAAACGAAGACGGAGAAGATTGATTTCTTTCTGTAAAATAAAGGAGACTTCTTATGTTCAATAAAATTTTTGCAGCAATTCTCGCGTTTATGATGACAGCACTTCAATTTCTCGGAATTGCCTATTATCCCTTCGGACAGAAGATCAATATGGATAAGTTCGAGCTCACATTTGAGGATGAATTTGAAGACGGTATCGACTGGGACATATGGTCAGGTCACTATGTATGGGGAAAGGACAGTCAGCCCAGAAAGGGTGCTTTCTGGAACAATGCAATTCCTTATACGGAGGACGGAAAGCTTGTTATTCCTATGTTCTACAGCGAAGAAGGTATGGGCGGTACGGGTGAAGGCTGGTACAGTGCAGGTATTGATACTGACAGCGATGCCGAAAACGGTTTTTCACAGAAGTACGGCTATTTTGAGGTAAGATGTATTCTTCCCGACTGTCCCACAGGCTGGGCGGCCTTCTGGCTTATGAATGACGGTGTTTATGAAGAAAACGGTGACGGTAAGGACGGAACCGAAATTGATATCTTTGAAAGCAACTGTACCGATGATGTTATCAGTAATGCGGTGACCTCAAATCTCCATTATGACGGCTACGGCGATGCCCATGAGAATATGGGGGCAAAGAAATTTCTTATAAAGGGCAACCCTTATGAAGAATATAACACCTACGGACTCGAGTGGAATGAAGAGGGATATATCTTCTATATAAACGGCGTCGAATGCTACAGAACTGATTTCGGCGGAATTTCCGAAAATCCCGAATATCTTATTCTTTCCTATGAGCTGGGCGGTGAAAACGGTATTGCCTCCGACAGCACACTTGATAAAACAAAGACATATAACTACATTGTTGATTATGTAAGAGTATATCAGTATAAATAATAATTTATCCCGAAAAGATGCTTAAAGGTTTCCGTCTTTTCTGTCCGGATAAATTTATTGAAGCAGCCACGATTGAGTGTTTTCGATCGTGGTTATTTTTTTACTTTATAGGAAATTGCTTCCTATAAAGTAAAAAAGATTATATGTCCCTGAGAACGGAAAGCAGCTTTCCTCGGAGATAGACTATTCAAAAAATCTTCATTACAACAAAAAAGGTATCTGTCACTTTTGATGACAGATACCAAATAAATTAATTGTGTATTAAACAGCTTGTTTTTTTCGCGTCGCCCGCGTAAGAATTAAAGCTCTGCGAAGTACTTGATTGTTCTTACCATCTGGCTTGTGTAGCTGTTTTCATTGTCATACCATGAAACAACCTGAACCTCGTAAAGATCGTCAGCGATCTTAGCAACCATTGTCTGTGTTGCATCGAAGAGTGAGCCGTATCTCATACCGATAACATCGGAAGAAACGATGGGATCCTCATTGTAGCCGAAGGATTCGGAAGAAGCAGCCTTCATAGCAGCATTGATGCCGTCTGCTGTGATGTCTGCACCCTTAACAACAGCTGTAAGGATTGTTGTGGAGCCTGTAGCTACGGGAACACGCTGTGCGGAACCGATAAGCTTGCCGTTGAGCTCGGGGATAACAAGACCGATAGCCTTAGCAGCACCTGTGGAGTTGGGAACGATGTTAGCAGCACCTGCTCTTGCTCTTCTCATATCGCCCTTTCTGTGAGGACCGTCGAGAATCATCTGGTCGCCTGTGTAAGCGTGAATTGTGCTCATGATACCGCTCTGGATAGCAGCATAATCGTTAAGAGCCTTTGCCATGGGAGCAAGGCAGTTTGTTGTACAGGAAGCTGCAGAGATGATCTGATCTTCAGCTGTAAGAATGTTTTCGTTAACTGAGAAAACAACTGTCTTTGTTTCCTTGTCCGCGGGAGCGGAGATAACAACCTTCTTTGCACCTGCGTTGATGTGAGCCATGCTCTTTTCCTTTGTGCAGTAGAAGCCTGTGCATTCAAGAACTACGTCAACACCGATTTCGCCCCAGGGAAGCTCAGCAGCGTTAGCCATAGCGTAGATTTTAAGAGTCTTGCCGTCAACTGTGATAGTACCTGCTTCGTCGTCAGCACTTACTGTGTGAAGGCCTTCGCCGATTCTTCCGCAGTAACCGCCCTGAGCAGTATCATACTTAAGAAGGTTAGCAAGCATTGAGGGCTTTGTAAGGTCATTGATAGCTACTACTTCGTAGCCTTCTGCACCGAACATCTGACGGAATGCAAGACGTCCGATTCTGCCGAAAC